>JASHPM010000245.1 GCA_030038115.1 Acidobacteriaceae bacterium
AGCGCACCCTTATCGAGCGTCATGGACTGGAATTGCGGGGACCAGACGGCAAGCGTGCCCGCGCCGGAGAGCGGAATGGTGTCGTAGGCCAGAGCGCTGGCCGCGATGTCCGGAAGGGCCGCACTCAGGGCCGAGCGCCCCGCATCGTCTTCCAGATACATCAGTTCACCGTAGCGCGCCATGCCGTTCGTGATCCAGGCGTCATTGAGCGAGCACGGACTGACCTCGCTGCCCCACCACTGGTGGGCGATGGTGTTGGCCAGCAGGCGAAAGTCGTTCTTGCCGCCAATGTGGGAGCCGGCAACGGCGGCAATCTCAGGGGCCCAGAAAACCGGAACCGTGTCGTCGGGCAGCTCCACCACGTTCAGCTGGGTCGAATCCGGAACCCCGAAGGTGCTTTCGAAGTAGGCCAGCTCGCGCAGCGCGGTGCCGGCGTAATCCAGCGCCGCGGCCTTGTGGGCCGGAGTTGTATAAACGTGAATGTTGGGCGCGGCTCCGGAAACGGGCGCGTCGAATTTCCCGGCAATGATAGTACCCGGAAACCCAGGTTTATCCCACTTGAAGTCCCATTCCTCGGCGCCATCCACCTGCTTTGGCTTGCCCGCGCTCCCGCTGCCGATCACGCGATAACCGGCCGGAACCTTCACATGAATCTCCGCCGTGAAGCGGTCGGTCAGGTAATCGGTCATCGGGAACCAGCGTCCCGCATACAGCAGATAGCTGATCGGATCGCCGACGTAAGCCAGCTTCAGTCCTTCCACGGGCCCGCCCGCGTCGGTCTCCAGCTTGCCGGAGTAGTGAAAGGTCCAGGTGACCGGTTGCTCTTTCGGAAGCATGGCTGAGGGTGTCACGATCAGCGTAGCCCCCGGTCCGCGTTCGCCGTTCAGCGTCGCCCCGCTCGCGTCCGTCACTTTGTCCACGAGCAGGGCGCCGTGCAGGTCGAAGATCGCGGAGGGCAGGTCCTCGAGGGGCGTGAACGTGACCTGGGTGGTCGCGTCCAGGCTGTGTTCGCTGGGGTGAAGCTCCACGTTGATGGTGTAGGCGGTGATGTTCAGCGTCTGTTTGGGAGCGACCGTTTGCGCCTGGGACGGAAGCGCCGGCCACAAGGCAATGGCAAGGGCAGCAGCACAAAAACGGGCAACAGAAGGCCTGAGGGGCCCGCCCAGCGCGGCGTCGATACGAGATCTGCTCATGGGTACTGGCTCTGTCTTTCTTCCGGCGTCAAACTTTCTCTCAGCATCTCGGATGTGATTCGGGCGACGCGCCCAACGGCGCTTTCCTCGGTGCGCAGCATCTCCCCCACTTGCCGCAGGTTCGCCTGCATCCGCGCTCGCGCCCCTTCGTCATTCAGCAGCGGTCTGAGTTGTGAGACTACCTTATCGGCCGTAAAGTCACCCTGAATCAGTTCCGGTATGACGCGTTTTCCGGCGATCAGGTTCACCATGGCCACATGCGGCACGTCTACCACCCGCTTCGCTACCGCATAACTCAGCGGTGAAATCCGGTATACCACGATAAACGGATTGCCGATCAGCGCCGCCTCCACGGTGGCCGTGCCGCTGGCGACAATACTGGCTCGGGAATGGCAGAGCACGGCCCGGGCGTCATCGACGACAGAGATGTGCGGTGGATTTGCCTCGGCTCCGAGCACCGGGGTCCCCGCAACGCCCGGTTTTGGAGTGGTGGGGCAGAGTTCCGCCAGGAGCGCCCGGATCTGGTCGCGTTGCGGACCGGTTAGCGTCGGGGCCAGGGGCAGAAGAAACTCCAAATCCTCGCCGAGAGTCGCCGCTGCCCGGACCATCTCCGGCAGGTTGAGCCGAATTTCTTTCGCTCGGCTCCCCGGCAGAAGCCCAATCCACGTTCTGGACGCGTCGAGCCCCGCCCGGCGAGCAAATTCCTCCCGGCTCACCCCGGGCGGATCCAGCTCCGCCAAAGGATGACCCACAAATTCCGCCTCTACGCCGTGATCGTGGTAGAACCGCTCCTCGAAGGGGAAGATAGTCAGCATCCGATCCACATATTTCTGGACGCTGCGAATCCGGTATCTCTTCCAGGCCCAAAGCTGGGGGCTGACAAAGTAGATCACCGGTACTCCCTGGCGCTTCAGCCGCCGCGCCAGGGACAGGTTCACGTCGGGAAAGTCAATCAGAATGGCGATGTCCGGCTTTTCCGCGGCAATCGACGCCCGAAGCCGCCGATATTCGCGGTAGATGCGCGGCATGTGACGCACCACCTCCGTGATGCCCATGACCGCCACATCCTCCGCGCGCACGATCGGCCGGAAGCCCAGGGCTTCCATGCGCCGCCCGCCGAGGCCGAAGAAGGTGGCATCCGGGCAAAGCTCGCGCAGAGCGCCGACGAGCAGCGTTCCATAGGTCTCGCCGCTGGCCTCTCCGGCGGAGAGGAAGATTTTGGGGGTGCGACTCATCGGAGTGAGGGATCTGATTTGATGGTAATCGGTGGGGAGAGTGAGATGAGTACGAATTTGACTCATCATAATGAGTCAAATAGACTACCAGCATGGCTAAGCGCTTACAGGTCATCGTTCAGGACCCCGAATATCGCGATATCCAGCGGGCGGCTCGTTTACGGCGAATGTCCATTGCCGAATGGGTGCGGCAGGCGCTGATACAGGCCCGCCGGAGCGAACCCAGCCGTGAGGTTTCATCCAAGCTGGAAACGATTCGAGCGGCGGCACGGATGGATTTCCCCACGGCTGATATCGACCGCATGCTGGAAGAAATCGAGCGGGGTTACGGATCCGGTATGCAGCCGTGATTTTCGTCGACTCGAACATCCCGATGTATCTGGTGGGCGCTGCTCATCCTCATAAAAACGATGCCAGGCGTTGGTTGGAGGAACTGGTC
The DNA here is from genome assembly GCA_030038115.1 of Acidobacteriaceae bacterium. Classification (GTDB taxonomy): domain Bacteria; phylum Acidobacteriota; class Terriglobia; order Terriglobales; family Acidobacteriaceae; genus Palsa-343. The sequence goes on from JASHPM010000245.1 coordinate 2,868, forward strand.
AGCGGGCGAGAGCGGCTCGTGACCGACGCGGAGGTGCTGCAGGAGGTCCTTCATCGTTATGTTGCGATCGAGCGGCGGGATGCCATACAGCCAGCCTTCAATGCCTTGTTGGGAGTCGTCGACGAGGTTTTTCCCGTGGACCAGGCGGCGGTCGAACAAGCCAAACAGATCGTGCTCGGACACAAAGCGCTTTCGGCACGTGATGCGGTGCATCTCGCCACCATGCAGATTCATGGTGTCAAGAGAATCCTGACCTTCGATCGGGGATTCGACGGTATTCCCGGGATTAGTCGCTTGTCATGAGACGGGCGATGTGACGCAGGTTGCCGCTGGCCTCTCCAGCGGAATGGAAGATTTTGGGCGGGTGGTCTCTGTCGTTGCTCTACCTCGATTCACGGCCCTGGCCGCTCATTGGTTTTCCTGGCATCCTGACGTGGCTTTTTTACAGGTTCGGCGCGAATCCAGTCGATCTGCTTCCGTAAATCTTCGATCTGCTGCCGTTGTTTGTCTAAAAGCACGGTCTGAGATTCGACTGTGTCTTCAAGCTCCCTGACGCGGTCTCGCAGATTGTCCGTCCCTTCGTAGAGGAGTTTGATGTCCGATGGATCTATCCTCTCAGTCCTTTTTTCGACATCACGAACGGAGGTCTCTAGGTCTTTGACAGATTTCGTCAGGTCTACGTTGGACATTGCTATACCTGCCAACTCGTAGTCCCGTTCCTGGCGAACGATCGCGGCCTCTCGGTCAATGTACTGGATGTACACTGCCAGGTCCGTTCGGTCACCACTCCGAAGAAATCCCTCGCAGAACGTATTACTTTGTGCATAAGAAGGTTGGGCGAGACAACAAGGCCCGATCAACGCCAATATTACCGCTAAGGTTTTCATCTATTGGCCTCACTATCTCCGGCAGGCTGGGCGATTTTCAGGACAAGCGGGCGTTCAATTTCCTTGCCCGCATCATCCAGAATGTATGCATTTTGCTTTTCGATGGCGATTTTGACTTTGCCGTTGAGCGTAAGGTTTAGTGGGGCTTTCGGCGAGTGGAAACCCACGGACCAGGAATTGACGAAGACATACGTCATGTCTCCGACCTTGACCCAGTAATACGCCCTACGAATGTTATATCGGTACACAGTTTCGGGGGCGTTCGAGGCCACCCCCGGCGCGTCGTCGGTAATGTTTACGAGCACTCCGTCCTGCCAGTCGCCGGGCTTCGGCTTCGCCCATGCTACAGAGGCACACAAGGTCGCAAGCACCAGGATCAAGGTCTTCATCGTGCCTCCTTGATTGTTATTTCGTGGCGCAGCCCGATTCTAGCCCCGCGGGCCGACTTCCGCTCAGTCGGTTCCCACCACCAGCGAAGGCGTCAGCCCGCTCGTCGGCTCGCCCAGCTCCTGATCTTTGTATTGGAGCTGATAGAGCTTCCAGTAGATGCCGCGCAGCGCCAGCAGCTCCTGGTGCGAGCCCATCTCGCGCAGCTGCCCTCGATGCATCACCAGGATCGTGTCAGCGCGCTGCACCGTCGAAAGCCGGTGCGCAATGACTACCGACGTCCGGCCCTCGACCATCCGTTCCAGGGCTGCGCGAACCCGAAACTCCGTGTCTGTGTCGACGCTGGAGGTCGCTTCGTCGAGGATCAGGATTCCCGGCCGATGCGCCAGCGCCCGCGCAAAGTTGATGAGCTGCTTTTGCCCCGTCGAGAGTCCGGCGCCGCGCTCGCGCAGCGGCTCGGCATAGCCACCGGGCAGCGACCGAATAAAGTCGTCCACGTTCACCTGTTCCGCCGCCAGCCGCATGTCTTCGTCCACAATGCGCTCGGTTCCGAGCCTGATATTGTCGGCCACCGTCCCGCTGAACAGGAATGGGTCCTGCAGCACGACTCCAAAGCGCTGGCGCAGACACGTCAGATCCTGTTCTCGCACATCCACGCCGTCCACCAGCACCTGTCCGTGCTGCACATCGTAGAAGCGCATCATCAGGCTGGTAATCGTCGTCTTCCCCGCCCCGGTGTGCCCCACGATGGCCGCGGTCTGATTCGGTTCTACCGTAAACGACACGCCCCGCATCACCCATTCAATCTCGGTCATCGCCTGCAGGTCGGCTGGGCGCGCACTGGCGATGCGTGCAGCGGTCTCGGCGTCAAGGCGCTGATACGTGAACCATACGTCGCGGAACTCGATGCGCCCCGAGCCGTCGCCCGGCTTCGGGTTTGCCGGCGAAACAATCTCCGGCGCGGTATCGAGCAGTTTGAAGACCCGCTCGCTGGCTGCCATGGCCGCCTGCAGGATGTTGTACTTCTCGCTCAGATCCTGAATGGGCCGGAAGAACCGCTGGGCATATTGCATGAACGCCACCAGAACTCCCAGCGTCACGGTTCCGCGCAGCACCCCGCCTCCGCCCATCCAGATGATGAGCGCAATGGCCAGCGAGCTCAGCAGCTCTACCGCTGGGTAGTAGAGTGCATAGGCCATGATGTTGTCCTTGAACGCCTCCATATGGATGCGATTGATCGTGGAAAAATCCCTGAACGCACGCTCCTGGCGATTGAAGAGCTGCACCAGCGACATGCCGCTGATGTACTCCTGGGTGTAGGCGTTGATCCGCGCGATCGCTACCCGGATTCGACGATAGGAATCCCGCACATATTTGCGGAAGATCCGGGTTGCCACGAGGATCAGCGGCAATACCGAAAAGGCGATCAGCGCCAGCCACCACTTCATGCGCAACATCACGAACACGATCGCCGCAAGAACGAAGACATCCTCGAAGATCGCAAAAACACCCGAGGTGAACATTTCGTTCAGGGCATCCACGTCGGTCGTCAGCCGCGTCACCAGGCGTCCAACAGGGTTGCGGTCGAAGAATGCGATGTGCATGCGCTGCAGGTGCCTGAAGATCTGACTGCGCAGGTCGAACATCACCTTTTGCCCGGTCCACTGCATGAGCCAGGTCTGGAGCGCTTCCAGTCCGTAGCTGAGGACCAGCGCTGCCAGCCATATCGCGGCCAGCTCGGTGACGCCGGTCCACGCGCCCCCTTTGGACCACGGACTGATCCAGTGTGCGAGCAGGGGGTGCGCCGCGGCGCCACTGGCGGCATCCGCAGCTGCTGCCTGCGGCGTTTTGTCCACAGCCGGCTTGAGGTAGAGGTCCACCGCCACCATGGTCAGATAAGGGCCCAGCACATCGGCGCCGGCCTTCAGCAGAATGGCGGCGATCGAGGCGATGCAAGCCCATTTGTAGGGAAAGAGATAGGTGATCAGCCGCCGCATCAGCCGGCTGTCATAGGCCTTTCCAATAACATCGTCATCCTGCTGCGTGGAACCCGGCTTCGACCCCGGCCTCGGCTCGGGGCTGGAGCGCTGAGCACTGTCTCTGCGTGGCTGGGCCTCGGCAGCGGGCATGGATCGCTCTTTCTATCTTACCGGTGCGCGTCCCTGCGATGAAAAGGACCGGGGGCTGGGGCGCGCCCCTCGGCCTCCTGACCCAAAACAACCGCCTCTGACGCGGCATCGATGAAGCGGACGTCTGGAGCGCCGGCCAGGCGCGGCCATCTCCCCTTCCCTGCTTGACATCTTTCTCTCCAGCAAGCAAACTTCGCCTACGGGCAAAGAGACCCCCTGAAAGACCCGCCATTCGCGAAGCGAGGAAGGGCATTTGACAGGACAGCAGGCAAGCCGCGTGACCTATACTCTGGATTCCTCGCTGGACAGCGTGAACAAAGTCGAGCAGACCGCCGAACAGTTGGCCCGCAAGGCGGGCGTGGATGAGGATGACATCTTTCGCATATCGATGGCGGTGCGGGAGGCAGCGGTCAACGCGGTGCTGCACGGCAATGCTTACGATCCGGACAAGCGCATGACGGCGTCCTTCGAGAACACCGGATCGTCACTGGTCATCCGGATCACGGATGAGGGCAAGGGACTGGATCCCTCTACCCTGCCGGATCCGCTGGCGCCCGAAAACCTGCTGCGCGGCTCCGGCCGCGGCATCTTCCTCATCCGTTCCTTCATGGATGAGGTACACTTCAGGCAACTGCATCCGGGAACCGAGCTGACGCTCATCAAGCATCTGGGAACCGCTCCGACCGGCGCTTAACTTCCCCGCACAAAAAGTTTTTCCAAGGAGGAATTTCTCGTGAGCATGAAAATCAGCACCCGTCAGGTGGACGGGGTTACGATTCTCGATCTCGGCGGCCGGATCACCCTCGGCGAGGGCAGCGTGCAGTTGCGTGATTCGGTTCGTGACCTGCTCGGCAAGGGGCACAAGAAGATTCTGCTCAACCTGGGCGACGTCAATTACATCGACAGCTCCGGCATTGGCGAACTGGTGAGCGCTTACACCACCGTCCGCAACCAGGGCGGCGAACTGAAGTTGCTTAACCTGACGCGCAAAGTGCACGACCTGCTGCAGATTACCAAGCTCTACACCGTCTTCGACGTGAAGGACGACGAGGCCAGCGCCATCGCTTCCTACGCCCACGCCTGAAGAGCGGCTGAGGTCCAGGGAAAAGGCTGCCGCCGGGCAGCCTTTTTCATTGGGAGCTGCAGTTTGTCACCGTCAGGCTGCTTGAGCTGGTGGTGCCGCCACCTCCAGCAGTTTTTCGGCCTCATCGACCAAAGAAAGAATCATTTCTTCGGCGCTGTTGGCGTCAGCATTGATTCCTTCGGCAAACTTCTTGACTTGGCTCGCCTTGCCCTTTATGTCCCGCATGGAGCGCGCCGCATCCCTGATTTTGGCCAAGACTACCCTGAGATTGCCGACGTCGACCGTGCCATCGGCGCAGCGACAGCCGCAAGAACTCGAACGAGTCGATATGCTATGTGGAGGTTTTCGGCAGTGGTCACGACCTTATTGCCGTAGATTTGGAAGAGTCCGACGTGCTGAGGCAACATTTCAGGCCCGCTTGACACATAGATCGCCAAGTCTGCGGCGCGCTCGGCCATTTCCCGGTCCAAGTCGGCCTTGATCGCGGGCAGGCTGATCTGCCTCCGATTACGGGCTTCGACGACAGCACTCTTCGAAATGCCAGCGAACGAGATGACGAAATCGCCGGCTCGCGAGCCGTTATTGCCGGCCGCCACCCATTGAACGTCGTCCCCGTACGGCTGTGCCAGCCTGGAGAGCTCAGCGATAACCGACTCCTCAAACGGCTTCCCTTTCAGGGTCGAAGACTCAATCACTAGTTCAGCAGCCTTCTTCCCCTCGATCTTCTCTTTTAAATCGTGAAGTTCACCGAGGATTGGCTTCAGCGCGTCTTGCAGAGAGCTTTGCAGGACGCCAGCCTGACCGCTGCCCCCGAAGATCTGGGCGAGCCGCTCGTTTAGCTGAAAAGCATACGAATCTCTCACGTCCGGGTCGAACATCTGCTGGAAGCGGACGCTTGCCTGCTCAGCCAGTTCAGACAGCCTGCTGGCGCCACTGGTTTTCTTGTCTGGATCAAGCAGCGCCCGAGCACTCGTCTCCAGGTCCTTATTCCATGTTTGCACATCTCGTTTTGCGTCGGCGATGAGATCGCCGATCTGTCTCGTATACGACCCGCTCTCAGTCGGCGAGAACCGCTGCGACAGAGAGTCGGTGGCACGCTTCTCCAATTGACTCAGAGTCTTTTCAAAAACCGCGGCCAGCGTCCCGAAACGCTTCTCAATAAAATCGACGTCAATCGTGGTTCTGACCCGCTTCATTGCGGCGCTGCCTACGGCAATCACATCGAGCGCGATCAGTTGTTGTGACTCCTCTGGCTCCGAAATCATTAGGCTAAGGAAGTCTGGGTTGTTAACGGTAAGTTCCCGGATCGTCACTGACCCGTCGGCTTGGTTTACGTTGATTGTGTGCGACATGGCGCACCTCCTTTTGAAATCCCGACCTTTTCGGGCGTTACGAGGTGCAAAGTGGCATCGTCGAGTTTAAAAAATCCCCGCGCCTATGGTTAAATTTCCCCTTAAAATCGATAAAGGTCAGGATTAGTGGATGGGAGTGCGGCACATAAAGTGCTGAATGGAAGGCACTTCTACGAATTCGACGATTTTCGGGTAGAGCCCGAAGAGCGGCTTATCGTCCGCTCCGGAAGGCGGCTGGCCCTTTCGGGCAAACCCTTCGACGTCCTAATAGCGCTGCTAAAGCGTCGCGGTCAGCTGGTTCGGACGGATCAGCTCATGGTGGAAGTGTGGCCGGATACCATCGTTGAAGAGGGCAACCTGGGTGTCCAGATAGCCGCAATCCGAAAAGTCCTAGGTAAGAAGTACATCGAAACGGTCAAAAAACAAGGCTACCGGTTCAACGGGAAAGTCACCGAGAGAGAGGGCCAGTTTCATCCAGGCGGCCCTCGGCCTCGTCAACGTGCCGCTGCGGTCTGGGCCTTGGTTCTCTTGGCGACTTTGTGTCTGGTTGCCGTCTGGGTCTGGAGGGCCAAAAAGGCGAAAATTGAGACCGCGTACCCAGTCTCAACTGACTCGGCTGACGCGCGTTCCAAATACGAACTCGCGGTCCGGTATGAATTCGAAGGCGACGACGAAGAGGCTCTGACAGCATTGAACGAGGCTACAGCCCTGGACAAAAACTTCGCAGATGCATACCTGAGAGCGGCTTTCATCTCGAACCAGCTGGGAGACGACGACCAGGCTGCGAAGTACCTCGACCAAGCCAGGAGCTGCGACGGAACGCGGAACGAACACCAGAGGCTCCGAATTGAGGCCCTGGACGCCGAGCTGACTGACGGATTTACCGAGGCGACCAAAAGGTACCGACTCCTCGTTGACACCTACCCTAACGATGAAGACGACCTCTATAACTTCGCAGATCTTGCGATGCAGAGTCGCAAGCAGTCAGATGAGGCGAGCGCGGCCCTTGCACGGTGTTTGCGTCTGAATCCGACAAATCCGCCCTGCCTCTTCGATCGCATGTGGCTCGATGTGCTGAACAATGAATTCGACAAGGCGATCTCCCTACACGACTCCTTGAAGCCCAACCATTACCCGTGGCTCGACGAACCATTTGGATTGGCGCTTTACGGCAAAGGGGACATAGATAGGGCGCGGAACGTTCTTACTGCCCTTTCCAGACAATCCCACACGCACGGAACGGCACTGTTCACTGCGGCGCGCGAATGGCTGGCTGACATCGACCTCTTTCAGGGGAGGATCGCGGAAGGGAGCGATGAAATCAAAGTGCTCCTGTCGAACGACAAGCACTTCGAAGCGGCGATTCATTATCTCTACTTGTCGAGGGTGGACGGCCTATTATCGAATCGCAGCGGAGCACGCGATATGGCTCTCAAGGCTGTGGAAGAAAGTGATGACAATGAAATTCGGATACAAGCTGCCTCAATCCTTGCTTGCGCAGGCAACTTTCCTGAAACGGACCGGTTGTTGAAAAGCGCCGGTTGTTGAAAAGCGGGGAGGAAGGCAGCGACTTACTTCCGGAGGCCAAGATGTTTATTGAGGGTTGCAAAGCTCTCGATCGCGGTGATTACAAGAACGCAGCACTTCAACTCCAAGCCTCCGACGACATCATCGACGACCTCGACACCGAGCTAGCCCTCGCCAAGGCATATATTGGCGCCCGTCAATGGGACAGCGCGAAGGCCGTCCTGCAGGACGTCGAGGCAATGAAAGGCAGAGCCATAGCAGAGGAGGACTCTTGCCCTATCATTTGGCCATTGGCGCATTATTACCTGGCCGTCGTCTTCGACGAATCTGGTGACACGAAAAAGGCAATCAAATATTACTCTCGCTTTTTGGATCTTTGGCATGAGGGCGATGCGAATCTGGTCCTCATCGTCAATTCAAAAAAGCGTCTCGTGAAATTGCAGGCTTCGATGGGTGCCCCCCTCCCGTGACTTCCGTACCGCGCGTCCCTTCGAATTGGCTTGAACCTGCTGCGCAAAACCCCTAACCTTGAAAGAAGGAAAGTTCTGTCCGTCCGTTTCCACTCGGTGCGAACAGAGCTTTTTTGTTTCCCTCACGGCTCAGGTCGTGGGCAGACCCGGTTCTTTGAACAGACCATCGAGGAAGGTACCCGGCTGCAAGGGGCTGGCCACCAGCTCCCGGCTACCGCCTACGGGCTACCGGCAATCGGATATCAAAGGAGGGTAATACCCAACTCACGGTACTAAATCGCCCCTAAAAAATCAGCGGCTTGCCATACACCCGTAGGGCAGGGGTATACGGGCATCGAGCCTGGTCCTCAGCGCTTCAGCAAGTCCACCGGCTCATCGGCATTGGTGACGCGGAAGTACGGCGCCAGAGCCGGATGCTTGCGCTCCACGGCGCGATACATCTCCCACGCTACGCGGCGGTACGAGAAATGACCCTGCGGCGCTGACCGCAACTCGGAGATGTACAGCGCTTCGGCAAAGTCCATTTTGAAGAGCGTGCGGTTTTTTGTGCCCAGCGGCAGGACGTACTGCGCGGATTCGGCCGCTTCTGGTCCCGATCCGGCGGCCAGCGCCGCATAGGCCGCATGGGCCGATCGCATCGCCTCCTCATAGAGCGGCTGGACTCCAGCCTCAGGCACGCCCTCAGGGATCGCGTAACCGTGCGCGGAGGTAAATCCCTGGAGAACCTGGACGCAGCGGCGGTGGCGATGCATATCGCGGAAGCCACCAATGTCCATAAGGATGTCGAAGCGGAGGGCTTGCCCGGCAGCAAATTCACGCAGCAGCTCATCGTGGCTGCCGCGATGCCGCACGCCGAGCGCGATCATCTCGTTGCGCAGAGTCTCGCTCAGCGCTGCCACGTGCCGGCGAATCTGCCGGTAAGGATAATGACACTGGCTGTAGAGCAGCGTCGTGGCAAGGTCTATCTCGAGAGAATCCGCGTCATCCACAAGATCGACGAGCGGCGCAGCCTCGACCGGCTCATCCTTCAGCAGCTCCGCGGCGGCCTGGCGCAGTTCCAGGCGGGTACGCGTCCGATAATCGCTGGGCGCGGCATATTTCACCAGAGTGGGCGCGGTTTTCACCTCGCGCGTCAGCAGAGCGGCGGCGCGTTCGCCTAGAGCCGGGTCCAGCGCGGCTATCTCGCGCTGCAGCGCGGAGAGTTCTTCGCCGTAAACATTCCAGGCCGCTCCCGAGGCAGCGGACTGCAGACGCACGCCGAGCTGGCGCACCTCGGCAACGGGGTTCGAGAGCAGGCGCGAAATCTGTGTTTCCAGCGTCCGCGCGTTCACAATCTGCCCCAGCGAGGTGTTGGTCGCCAGCGGGAGCAAGTAACGCGCCACGTCGAAAGCGCGAGCCTTCAGTGTCCGTTCCCAGGTCTCCGGCTTCATCTCCTCCGGCTTTGCCACCCGGCCCTTTAGCGATGCGAAGACAGCCTCGAAAACGCTGTGATACGCCGCAAACAGCTGCTCGACGGTTTCGCGGTATAGAGTCGCCGATGCAGTATCGGCGCCAAAATCCGGCATGTACCAGCCGCTCTTGCGGAAATTCTGATAACGAGTCGACCTCTCCTGCCCGTCCCAGCGCTGCTCGTCCACCAGCACGATAGCGGCCAGCAGCGACAGCCTCTCAACGGCGAAGGCCACGTGCGCCAGGTCCGCAATCGAGCGATGGCCGTACTGGAAATAAAAAGTGTTGAGGAACTGCTCGGCCCTCTGGCTGCTGATTTCCCGCAGCGACTCCTTCATCGACAAGGAGGAGCGCGAATATTTCGCCATGGCGTACGCCAGGACTTCCGGATCGGCTCCGTGAACCGCGAAAACCTCAGTCTGATTGTTGCGGCCTTCCGGCAGGGCCGGCGCATCCATCCTGGCGGGGGGAGTTTCAGTCATGGAAGCCATACAGGAATGCTAAACCCAAAGTCTGCGGAATTCCGGCACGCATCTCCTGAGTCAAGGGCCGTGAGCGCCGCTGTTATGCCCCCGCAAAGAAAGAACGCGTACGATGAGGAGTGTTTTCGGCCACCGCTCGGAGACGGACGTATGTCCCGGAAAAGGCCTTTTGAGCATGAACAAGATCCTCTCGACGACCGAGCATCGTCCATGGCCCCTGCCGAAATCGCCGTGGGTAATGACCCAGCGCTGGAACGATTTGCTGTTCGCCCACTGGCCGCTCCCGGCCAGCGAACTGACGCATCTGCTGCCCGAAACCCTGACCGTGGACACCTTCGACGGCTCGGCCTGGGTCGGTGTGGTGCCGTTCTGGATGGATCAGATACGCATGCGCGGACTGCCCTCCATTCCCGGAGCCAACCGCTTCCCGGAACTGAACCTGCGCACCTATGTGCGCGAGCGGCACACCAACCAGGCGGGCGTGTATTTTTTCTCTCTCGATGCAGCCAATCCCTTGGCGGTCTCGGCCGCGCGTATGTTTTTCCGGCTGCCCTACTACTGGGCACGCATGAAGATCGAATCGGACGAGAATCGGGGTTTCCACTACAGCAGCGACCGCCTGCTGAGCCGCCACCCCGCGCATTTCCGCGCCCGCTACCGCAGCCTGGGCAAGCCCTGCGTCAAAGGCGGGATTGAGACCTTCTTCACGGAACGGTACGCGCTGTTTACAGCAACCGGGCGCGGCGAGATCGCGCGGGTCAACATCCATCATTTACCCTGGCCGCTGGAACTGGCCGAGGCTGAATTCGAGGTCAACGACCTGCCCGAGGCGCATGGGATTCGTCTGCCCGACACCAAGCCTCTGCTGCAATATAGCCGCGAGCTGACGGTCTACATCTGGGCGCTGGAAGGGTTGGGATCGCTCGCCACGCGTCGCGCAACAGCTCCCGTCCCAGCGGGGCCCTGAGCGCCGGCATGGGCAACAGCTTACTTGCAGGGCCACCAATTTCGAGGGCCAGGGACTTGGGGTAGGCTGGAACCATGTCGTCACTTGAGGAAAAAACCGCGCTGGTCACGGGGGCTTCACAGGGCATCGGACGCGCGTGTGCTGTAGCGCTCGCCAGGGCTGGCGCACGAGTGGGTCTTGCAGCGCGCAACGAGGCGAAACTGAACCAGGTCACGGCGGAAATCGCCAGTGCGGGCGGGACCGCGGCGGTCTTTGCGCTCGACATTGCGAGCGAAGAGTCCATTAAGAATTGTGCCAAAGCCGCCATCTCCCACTTCGGCAGCATCGAAATTCTCGTGAACAATGCCGGCATCGCGCGCGACACGCTCCTGCTGCGCATGAAGCGTGGCGACTGGGACGAGGTGATCCAGACCAACCTG
>JASHPM010000246.1 GCA_030038115.1 Acidobacteriaceae bacterium
GCCGTGATGGAGGAGATGTACGCGATCAGTTCGGGCGCTTTGAAGATGAGCTCGCGAGTGTTGGAGTGCTGGAGGACTTCGCCGCCGATGGAGAGCTGGATGTCGAGGGAGTGGGGATTGGGGATTTCGTCGGGTGTGACGATAGCGGGACCGATGGGGCAGAAAGTGTCGAGGCTTTTGCCGAGGGTCCATTGCGAGGTGGCGAGCTGGATGTCACGCGCGCTGACGTCATTCAGGATGGTGTAACCGAAGACGTGGTCGAGCCAGTTTTCTTTTGCGATGTTGCGGCCGGGCTTGCCGATAACAAAAGCGAATTCCACTTCGTAGTCGGGCTGCTTTGTGATGGAGGGGATGCGGACGGGTTCACCGGGGCCGATGACGGCGGAGGAAAGTTTGAGGAAGATGGTGGGGACTTTGGGGATCTCCATTTTGGATTCGACGGCGTGGTCGCGGTAGTTGAGGCCGACGCAGAAGATGCGCGGCGGACGCGGGATGGGAGCGAGGAGGCGGACGGCAGAGAGGGCGATGAGGGACTTGTCCTGGATTTCCATGACCTGGCGGAGGGCGTCCGTGCCGGCGGCGATGGCGGTGAGGGTGTCGGGGACGCCGAAGGGAGCGAGGTCGAGGATGGTGTCTTCGAGGAGAAGCCCGGCGTGCGGGGCGCGCTCGGAGAAAAATTCAAACGAGACGAGTTTCATTCATCCTCTCCAGACGGGGCCGTCGGGGTAGCTGTAGTCGCGCAGGGTTTCGGGGAGGATTTCGGCGCTGTAGCCGGGTTTTTCGGGTAGCACATAGTGGGCGTTGCGGATGCGCACGGGATCGACGAAGTGTTCGTGGAGGTGGTCAACGAATTCGACAACGCGATTTTCGAGGGAAGCGGAGACGCAGAGGTAGTCAAAGGCGGCCAGGTGCTGGACGTATTCGCAGAGGCCGACGCCGCCGGCGTGCGGACAGACGGGGATGCCGAATTTCGCGGCGAGCAGGATGACGGCGATGTTTTCGTTGACGCCGGCGAGGCGGCAGCTGTCGATCTGGCAGACGTCGATGGCGTGGGCCTGCATGAACTGCTTAAAGAGGATGCGATTCTGGCAGTGTTCGCCGGTGGCGATGCGGACGCCGGGGACTTCGCGGCGGATGCGCGCGTGGCCAAGGACGTCGTCGGGGCTGGTGGGTTCTTCCATCCACCAGGGGTCGAACTGCTGGAGCTCGCGGGTGCGGAGGGTGGCTTCTTCGACGTCCCACTTTTGATTGGCGTCCATCATAAGGCGATGCGAGGGGCCGATCTTCGAGCGGACCATGCGGGCGCGGCGGAGGTCGTCGGCGGGATCGCCACCGACTTTGAGTTTGAAGTGGGTCCAGCCGGCGGCGAGAGCTTCGTCGCAGAGGCGGGAGATTTTTTCGTCGCTGAAGCCCATCCAGCCGACGGAGGTGGTGTAGGCGGGGAGTCCGTGGGTGCGGAGGTGGGCGAGGCGGTCTTGCTGGCCGGCGCGGCGTTCGCGGAGCAGGGCGATGGCTTCGTCGTGGGTGAGGGCGTCGTTAATGTAGTGGAAGTCGACGAGGCTGGCGATGCGCTCGGGGGTCATTTCCGACAAAAGCTGCCAGAGGGGCTTGTTTTCGGCGCGGGCGTAGAGGTCCCATACGGCATTGATGAGGGCGGCTGTGGCGAGATGGATGACGCCTTTTTCGGGGCCGAGCCAGCGAAACTGCGTGTCGCCGGTGAGCTGGCGGCTGAAGGCGGCGAGGTCGCCGGTGATGAAACTCAGGGTGCGGCCGGTGACGTAGCGGGAAAGATAGCGGATAGCTTCGCAGCAGAGCTCGGTGCCATGGCCGCAGGTGAAGGTGAGGCCGAAGCCGCGCAGATTCTGGTTGGTTTCGAGGATGCAGTAGGCGGCGGAGTAGTCGGGATCTGTGTTGACGGCGTCGGAGCCGATACTCTCGCGGGAGGTGGGAAAGCGGAGGTCGATGACGCGAACGCCGGTGATGCGGAGATCAGTCAAAGGAGCGGGTCCTCCTGGAATGATAATGCGCTGAGTGTTTTTGCTCGAAGGAAGCCTGAGATTGGGGCAGAAAACAACCCTCGGGGGCAAAATCGCGATTCGCTTTGCATCGGTAACGGCAGAGCTGATGCTGTGCTTCTTCAAAAACAGCGCCGTTGGGGCGCTCGGGATTGCGATCGGGGATGGCAAGGGGAAGATCTGGGCTGTGTTTTTCCCAAAATGGGCCGGCAGGGGGTACTTCGGAATGGGAGCAACGTTGTTTTGCCTGGACGATCGGACGACAAAAGGCGTTCGCTACTTGCTGTGGGGTGAACCTGGTCGGTGGATGGTGCGGTGGGTATAGTGCAGTGGGCGGGCGATGTGGGAGGTGTTAAGGTCGTTCGCTCAGAGTTTTTTGGCCTGACGGATGAGCTTCGAGAGGCAATTTTCGGTAGTGGGTCAGTTTGAATTTTCAAGAAGCCCAACAAGCTCTTCGGCAAACCAGACGTGATCGCTCAACCCGGCTTCCATTGCAGGTGTCACCCGCAGCGTCAAACTGACCCACTACCCATTTTCCCGCAAGCCGTCAAAGTCGGGGCCCTTCAAGGCAACGAGATTTTTCGCCAGGTGGTTCGGCGTCCCGCATTGTGGTCATGGTTGTACGTTCCGGGGCCTACAATTTTCAAGGTTAAGGTTTCGGAATCGGTGTGGGCCAACGCATGAGCGATGAGAGAAAGCCGGATTCAGAGATGCTAAGCGGCAAGACAGCCATTATTACAGGTGGCGCCAGCGGGATTGGGCTGGCGACTGCAAAGGCGTTTGCGGGGCAGGGTGCGGCGGTGTTTGTGGTCGACCGGAATGAGGAGGGCGCATTTGCCGCGGCGCGGGGGATTGTGGGTTCGGGCGCTGTGGCGAAGGCTTGCGTGTGCGACGTTTCCGATGGGGAGAGCGTGCGGCGGGTGTTTGAGGGGATTCTTGCGCAGGGGCGAGTCACGATTCTGGTGAATTGTGCTGGCGTTGCGCATGTGGGCACGGTGAGCACGACGAGCGAAGAGGATTTCGACCGCATTATGAGGATCAACGTGCGCGGGGTTTATCTTTGCACGCGGGCTGTGGTGGATCACATGAAGGCGCAGGGGGGCGGGGTGATCCTGAATATGGCGTCGATTGCGGGGAGCGCGGGGCTGCCGGACCGGTTTGCATATTCGACGAGCAAGGGCGCGGTACTGGCGATGACGTTTTCCGTGGCGCGGGATTGTCTCAAGGACAATATAAGGTGCAACGCGATTTCGCCGGCGCGGGTGCACACGCCGTTCGTGGATGGCTTTGTGGCGAAGAATTATCCGGGGCGCGAGGCGGAGATGATGGAGGAGCTGGGGCAGGCGCAGCCGATTGGCCGGATGGCGCGGCCGGAGGAAGTGGCGAGCCTGGCGGTGTGGCTGTGTTCGGACGAGGCCAGCTTTGTGACGGGCGTGGATTATCCGCTGGATGGCGGGTTTGTGAATTTGCGCGGGTGAGCCGCATCCTAAAGGCTGCGCACTGGGCCAGGACCGCGCCGAGCCGATGACTGAATCTGAAAAAGCAAAAGATGCTGTGGAGGTGCTCGCGATCGAGGGGCGCGAGGTGCGGATTACGCATCCGGAGAAGCTGTATTTTTCGCAGCGAGTGAAGCTGACGAAGCTGGACCTGGTGCGCTACTACCTCGCGGTGGCGCCTGGGGTGCTGGATGGGATTCGCGACCGGCCGCTGGTGCTGAAGAGATTCGTGAACGGCGCGGAGGGTGAGGCGTTCTATCAAAAGCGCGCGCCGGCGGATCATCCGCAGTGGCTGAGGAAGGTGACGCTCGAGTTTCCTTCGGGGCGAACGGCTGAAGAACTGGTGGTGGACGATGCGGCGGGTCTGGCGTGGGTCGTCAACCTTGGCTGCATCGAACTGCATCCGCATCCGGTGCGATCGGCGGACCTGGATCATCCGGATGAGATGCGTGTGGATCTGGATCCCGGACCGGGGGTGGAGTGGGGGGACGTGCGGCGCGTGGCCATGGAGGTAAAGGCGACGCTCGAAGAGGTCGGGCTGCGGGGTTGGCCGAAGACGAGCGGCTCGCGCGGGATGCACATCAACGTGCGGATTCATCCGCAGTGGAGTTTCACGGAAGTGCGACGGGCGGCGCTGGCGCTTTCGAGGGCGGTGGAGCGGCGGGCGCCGTCGATGGCGACGTCGAAGTGGTGGAAGGAAGAGCGGCACGGCGTTTTTCTGGATTACAACCAAAATGCGAAGGACCGAACGACGGCGTCGGCGTACTCGGTGCGGCCAGTCGCGGATGCGCGGGTGTCGGCGCCGCTGAAGTGGGATGAAGTGCCGGAGTGCGATCCGGCGGAATTCACGGTGCTGACGATGCCGGCGCGGTTTGCGAAGATCGGCGATCCACACGCGGGGATGGATGAGGCAGCGGGGTCGCTCGGTGCGCTGCTGGAACTGGCGGCGAAGGATGAGGCGGAGGGACTGGGCGATGCGCCCTGGCCGCCGCACTTCCGCAAGATGGAGGGCGAGGGTGCCAGGGTGGCTCCATCGCGAGCGAAAAAGGCGGCGGCGAAGAAGCCGCGGGAAAAGATGCCGCTGGTCGTGGTGGCGAATTCCAGGAGCAGGGAGGAGGCGCTGGCGGGGCTGGAACGGTGGAAGGAGCGGCACGCGGCGGTTGCGAAGCTGCTGGCGGTGGAGGATGTGCTGGTCGATTCGATGCGGGGGCGTTCGTCGACGTGGACGCGGATTCGCGTGAACCTGCGGCATGTGCCGGAGGATTTGCGGCCCGCGGAGGAGAAGCCCGATCCGGACAACGCACCGGGATGGGGCGGGGCGAGGAAACGGGCGAAGAAGGCTGACCAGCCGTCAACGGCTTTGGGGGAAGATGGACATTAATTCGAGGGGCGGAACGACTTCGAGCTGGGCGTAGGTGCAGTCGGTTGGCTTCTTGTCAGTGCGCCAGCGGCGAAAATGGGCCATGTGGCGGAATCGACCGCTCTGCATGTGCTCGTAGGCGACTTCGACGACGAGTTCGGGACGCAGCGGTTCCCAGGAAAGATCTTTGCCCTGGCTCCAGCGGCTTTGACCGCCGGGCATGCGATGGCCGCCAGCGTCTTCTGAATCGGATTCCGAGCCGGAGCCGGCCCAGTTTTTCCAGGGGTGATGGGTAAGGGCATTTTTGCGCCAGGGCTCGAGGAAGGCGACGAGTTCCTGGCGTTTTTCTTTGGTGAAACTGGCGCACACGCCGACGTGCTGCAGCGCTCCCGCATCGTCGTAAAGGCCGAGGAGCAGCGATCCGACGGCGGAACCTTGACTTTCCCTGTACCAGCGGAAGCCGGCGACGACGCAATCGCAGTCGCGCTCATGTTTGATCTTGAACATCACGCGCTTGTCAGGCTCGTAAGTTCCTGCGATGGGCTTGGCGACGACGCCGTCGAGGCCTGCGCCTTCGAAGCGACGAAACCAGTCGAGCGCGGTCGCTCGATCGCGGGTTGCGGGGGTGAGGTGGATAGGCGGGTGGCCGAGGCGAGCAGCGATTCGAGGCGGGCGCGGCGGTTTTCGAAGGGCTGGGCACGCAGATCGTTTGTGTCTTCGCAGAGCAGATCGAAGAAGACGAGCGAAGCGGGGGTCTGCGCAGCGAGGAGTTTGACGCGCGAGGCGGCAGGATGAATGCGCAGCTGCAGGGCATCGAAGTCGAGGCGCCCGTGCTGCGCGATGACGAGTTCGCCGTCGAGAACGCAGCGGGCGGGCAGCTGCGCGCGAAGGGGGTCGAGGAGTTCGGGGAAATAGCGATTCAGGGACTTCTCATCGCGGCTCTGGAGGAGGATTTCGCCGCCGTCTTTGAAGATGAGGGTGCGGAAGCCATCCCACTTAGGCTCGAAGATCCAGGCGCCGGCGGAGGGGACGTCGTCGACGCGTTTGGCGAGCATGGGCAGGATGGGCGGATTGACGGGAAGGTTCACGGATGATGTTGGTCGCGATGCCGGGAGAATGGCAGAATTCTACAGCCCTTTTGGATGTGCGAGAGGCGGTCAATGGAGAGCAGGCG
>JASHPM010000247.1 GCA_030038115.1 Acidobacteriaceae bacterium
CCACACCGGCTTCTACACGCCCGCCGAGGACTACCCCGTCTTCCACATCACCTGCATCACGCACCGCAAGGACCCGATCTACGCGGCGACCATCGTGGGCAAGCCGCCCCAGGAAGACGCGTGGATGGGCAAGGCGGTCGAGCGCATCTTTCTCCCACTCTTCCGGCTCACGCTGCCCGAGATCGTCGACATCAACCTGCCCATCGAAGCGGTCTTTCATAACCTGATGATCGTGTCAATCCGCAAAAGCTACGCGGGCCACGCGCGTAAGGTCATGAATGGCATCTGGGCCATGGGTCAGGCCATGTTCACCAAGTGCATCATCGTCGTCGACGAGGACTGCGACGTGCAGAACCTGGCTGAAGTCACGCTGCGCGTCGCCAACAACATCGACCCCGAGCGCGACATCCAGTTCACCCTCGGCCCGATTGACTCACTCGACCATTCCTCGCGGCTCCCGAACTACGGCAGCAAAATGGGCATCGATGCCACGCGCAAGTGGGCCGCGGAAGGATTCACGCGGCCCTGGCCCAGGGAAATTGCGATGGACGCGGCAACCAAGGCGCGTGTGGATGCACTTTGGAAATCGCTCGGCCTTGAGTGAGCCCAAACCGCGCCGGGCCAGGTCGAATTGCTATACTCCGGAGTTGTACCGCACCCACAGACAGGAGCAGATCGACGTTTGGGCCTTTCCTGCCGCCGCTCTCCATGGCCGATTCTCGAGCTGATCCTGCTGGTCGCAGCCGGGGTTTCCGCCGCGCAGCTCCATGCTCAAACCCCGGGAGACGATGCGCCCGATCGCCCCTGGTCCACGCGGCGCAGTTATTCTGTTTTCGCGGAGTATTCGCCGGATTCGAGTCACATTCTGCTTGGCGACACCGGCCAGCGCATATTTGTAACCGTCGGAGGATCGTTTTCCCAGCGCCTGGTTCTCAACCGCGTTTGGCAGTTCTCCTGGGCGCCTGAAGTACGCCCGGTCGTTCTGGAAAGCGATCCCGTCCAAACGGGCTTTGACTACGATTTCTGCTTTCCCACTTCCCTTAGCGGTCTCGGCCTGCCCTGCACGCCGGAGTCCGGCTCCTACCGTTATCCGCAGAAGGTCCCTCAGCTCAATACCGGCATTCGGGTGCAGGATGCCAGCTTCACCTACGAAGGCCAAACCTATTACCAGGATTACACCTTCGTGTATGGTCGACGCTGGACCTGGGCCGGCGGCATCAGTCCCATCGCTTTCCGTACCGGCTTCCTTCCGGGGCGCCGCCTGCAGCCCATCCTGAGCGTCACAGGAGGATTCGCGGCTTCTCCGCGCGACATCCCCATGTTCGATACGTCGGCCTTTAACTTCACCTTTTCCTTCGGAGCGGGATTCCAGTTCTGGCGCGACCGCACTCACGCCACGCAGATCGAATATCGCATCCAGCATCTGTCTAACGCCGACATCGGCTTCAGTGATCCCGGCGTCGACTCGCAGATGATTCACGTCAGCTACGTCTGGGGCCGTCGCTGAAGCGCGATTCTCACTCCGCCGTCATCACCTCAATCCTCACCAGATTCCGCACGCTGCGTGCCGGCCGCTTGTCCTCGGTCACCACCAGCCGGAACGGTCCCGCCTTGTCCAGCGGCTTGCCATCCATGGTGTCCGCGATCAGTACCATTCCTGGATGAAACTCCGGATCGGCTTCGCCCAGCGCCACCACCGACTTGTACCCGTCCGACCCCGTCGCCACGATGTACTGCCCCAGCGCCTTGCCCATCAGGTCCTTGCCATGCGGGACGCCGAGCTTTGCGAGCAGATCGATCAGCGGCACGCCGGAATACGTCTCATTCTTGTTGGTGTGGTGATCGAAAATGGTCACTGTCTGG
Source organism: Acidobacteriaceae bacterium (assembly GCA_030038115.1). Lineage (GTDB taxonomy): Bacteria > Acidobacteriota > Terriglobia > Terriglobales > Acidobacteriaceae > Palsa-343. Next base: position 1,864 of record JASHPM010000247.1, read on the forward strand.
TGCGGATACTCCCGGAGTGATTTGGGTGTGAAGACACCCCGCTGGCCCGGCGCCCCAAGAATGGTCAGAATCGCTGTCGCCGGCTGCTCTGCTGCGCCTTCCGCATGCGGCTTCTCCACCGTTGTTTCCAGCGGGACCGCGCCTGGCGCCATCGGAGAAGGTCCAGTCACCGGGATTCCGTTCGCCGGCGGGGGCGGCACCAGCGTTACGGTCACCGTCTGTGGCTTGTCCGTCACCACCAGCTTCTGCTCCGCGGTCGTGAATCCCTGAGCCGCCACATGCAGCCTGTATTCTCCCGCCGGAATCCCCAGCTGCGCGCTCCCGCGCTCATCGGTGATCAGCCGGTCACCCGCAGGGCTTCCCGGCGTCACCCGGATTTCCGCACCCGAGACCGCCGCTCCCGACGGATCCGTCACCGTGATGGTCACCGGCGTGTAGCTTTGCGCCCACGCCGCCGACAAGCCGCACAGCAAAACCGCTAACCCTGCCCACCTCACGCTTCCCAATCGCAGCATGCGCATTTTTCTCACCCTTCCCTTCCCGGCGCTGGCGTCCCACGTCGACGCGATGAGTTGGTCACGGACTTCCCGCCGCGCCCAGTCATGGCACGATGGAGTGGCCTCTCGCTCACCATCGTAATCCCTGTGGCCTGTTTTTCTCCGCAGCCATTTCTTCGCACTGCGATTACACTGGTGCTTAATGGCCCATCTGCAGGACCAACTCGACGAAATCACCGCGCAGACGCGCACGCTGGTGCAGGCGGAGCGACTCGCCATCGGCGAACGGGCGGTCCAGGAGCTTTTCGAGTCGGGGATCGAGGAGCGCATCCTGCCGGCCGGGGCCACGGCCCCCGAGTTCTCCCTGCCCGACTTCTCCGGACGCACCGTCCGCTCCACCGATCTGCTCGCCCTTGGCCCCCTGGTCGTCAACTTCTTCCGCGGCCGCTGGTGCCCTTACTGCGTTACCGAACTGGAGGCCTGGCGCGACCTGTACTCCGCCCTGCGGGAGCGTGGCGCCCTCGTGGTCGGCATCTCCCCGCAGGCCCAGCGCCAGAACGACTTCACGGCCAGCCAGCACGGCGTCCCCTTTCCGCTCCTCACGGACGCGGGCTGCGCGGTCGCCGAGCGGTTCGGCCTGGTCTGGACCGTTCCAGCCTACCTGCAGAAGTACTATCGCGGTATCCTGCTCAACATTCCCTTTGTCAACGGCGATGAAAGCTGGAAGCTCCCGCTGCCCGCGACCTATGTGATTGCGCCTGACGGCAAAGTCCTTTACGCCGAAGCCCACGCCGATTTCCGGGTCCGCCCCGAACCCGAAGACGTCCTGCGCAGCCTGCCGGCCTTTGCGCGGTCCGAATAGCTCCCGCCAGGGAACTTCCTGCGTCCAACTCCCGTATCCCTTTTCCAGGGCCTGGGAGTCATGCGCCAGGCAAAAACCTTCCAGAGGAGCCGTCCTTATACAGACCGTCGAACGCGTCATCATCAACGCCACTCCCGCCACCATCTGGCAGGTGCTCTCGGACGTCGAACGCTGGCCCACCTGGACCCCGACCACGCTGCAGGTTGAGCCGCTCACCCCGGGTGGCCTCCGCGTTGGCGCGCGCTATCGCGTCGCCCAGCCCAAACTGCGTCCCGGCATCTACGAAGTCACCGAGTGCAAGCCCCGCCAGGCCTTCACCTGGATCCAGAAAGCCCTCCGGGCCACCATGGTCGCCGACCACCGTCTCACCGCCTCGGACCACACCGGCACGGAAGTCGAGCTCTCTTTCGCCACCGAAGGCCTCGTCGGCGCCCTGCTCGGCAGCATCAATTCGAAACTGATCGCCGATTACGTCCGCACCGAAGCTCTCAGCCTGAAACAGCACTGCGAATCACTGCGCGCCGAAGCGTCGGCCTGAACCCGGCCTCTGCCTCGCCGCCCACCGATTGGTGAAGCACTGCCTTCTCCCGTATCCTCGTTGCCATGTCGACGCGATCGATCCTCGCTGCCGCCATGGCAGCCGTTTTCAGTCTGTCCTTTAGTCCCATCGCCGCCGCCCAGGCTTCGCCCAACCCGGACAGCATCTATCTCCCCGCTCCCACCGCGGAACAGACGGAGACCGACGAATACACACGCTACGAGTTGCTGGCGCCGGAAACCTCGAGTTTCAAAATCTACTACGAAGTCACGGCCACCACCGCCGGCGCAACGGTCTTCTATAACCCGATCCGCAAGGGCAGCATCGCCAGCGATGAGAGCGTCTACGATGCGATGACCGGCCAGCCTCTCCACTTCGAAGTCGTCAGTGGAGCCGATGCCCGCAAGGATCCGCTGCTCTCCGATGCCGATCCCGGCACAGACTACATCAAGGTCGACCTCGCCCGTCCCGTGCCTCCTTCCGGCCAGGGCCGCGTGGTCATCGTTAAAACCTACAAAGACCCCAAAAGCTACCACACCGACGGCAACGCCATCGTCTTCGACCGTCCCCTTGGGGTCCGGCGGAACAAAGTCGTTCTGCCGCTCGGCTATGAAGTTGTCGGCCTGACCGTCCCCTCGCAAATCCTCACCGAGAGCGATGGTCGCATTGCCATCAGCTTCATGCATGCGGGCGCGGGCGATGCGCCGCTCGTCCTCCGCGCCGTCAAAGACGGGCAGACCGGCCCTGCGGCCCTGCCCAAAGCTCCGGGCGAGGCGCGCAGCTGGGAATCTCCCTTCCCCGGCGAAACCGAGCGCGACAGTCTCTCCGAACGCGCCTGGCAGAATCGCGACATCGTCTACTTTCTGCAGCAGCCGGAGACGCA
>JASHPM010000248.1 GCA_030038115.1 Acidobacteriaceae bacterium
GTCTTTCTCGACCGGCTGCTTCAGCAGCCGCCTCGCGAGCGCACCGCCCCCTGCGACATTGCCATCCTCAACGCCGATGGCCGCCGCTTCGGCCTGGTCGTCGACGGCCTCGCCGATCCCGAAGAAATTGTCGTTAAACCCCTGGCCGCCGTCCTCCGCGAAATCGGGTTCTATGCCGGCGCCACCATCCTCGGCAACGGAGAAATGGCTTTGATCCTGAACCCCGGCGCCATCGCCCAGAACGCCAACGTCAGCCTCTCCGCGGAAACCGACGAAACCCTGGGCGATGAGAATCGCGCCGGCCGGCAGGACTTTCTCCTCGTCGAAACCGGCAGCCGCCGCGCTGCTCTGCCCCTGGAGACCGTGGTGCGTATCGAGCGCATTCCGCGCTCCCGCATCGAACGCGCCGGCTCCCGCCCCGTCCTGCGCTTCGAGGGCGAGTTGCTGCCCCTCGACGATGCCGCCTCCGCGCTCCTTGACCAGGGCGACGATCCGGAAGCCGAAACCACCGTGGTTGTCTGCCGCGACGGCCGCCGCCATGTCGGCATGACCGTCTCCCAGGTGCTCGACGTCACCGGAGGCAAACAACTCGAAGAAGCCGGCACCCGCGCCATCGCCGACGGCATTACCCTGCTCCACGAGCACGTCACCGGCATCGTCTCGCTCTCCGGCATTCCCCCGCTCGACTCCGTCATCGAGCGCGCGGCCATGGAGCCAACCCTGTCTGCGGAGGAAACACGATGAACGAGGTCCATGCCGGTCAAACTCAGGAAGTCTGCTCCGTCAGGGTGGGGGAAACCCTCTATGGCGTCCCCATTGCCCACGTGCTCGAAATTCTGGGCAAGCCCGCCACCCAGCCCGTTCCCCTCGCTCCCTACTTCGTGGGCGGTCTGGTGCATTATCGCGGCGAAGTCCTCACCGCCGTCTCGCTCCGCCGCCTGCTCGGCATGGAGCCCGCCCAAACTCCCGAGGATGTCCTGGTCTTCGAAAACCCCGACGGCCTCTTCGGCCTTTTCGTCGATTCCGTCGGCGAAGTCCTCCATGTCTCCTCCGCCGAACATGAGCCCAACCCGGCGACCCTCGACAGCCGCCGCCAGGCGCTCTTTGCCGGCGCGTGGAAGCTGAAGGACAACCTTCTCGTCAGCCTCGAACCCGAGCGCCTGGATCCCATGCGCCTCGCCAGCGCCTTCCCGGCCTGAGGCCGGAGGGTAGCGGAAAGGAGAGCCATGCGCGCCCTGGTCGTGGATGATTCACGCTTCATTCGCAATTATCTCCACTCCCTCTTTGCCGAACACGGCTTCGAGTGCATCGAGGCCGGCGACGGCCAGCAGGGCCTTGACTGCCTCCGCACCTCCGGCCCCTTTACCGTCGCCCTCGTGGACTGGAATATGCCCGTCATGTCCGGCATCGAAATGCTCCAGGCAGCCCGCGCCGACCATGCCTTCGATGACACCAGAATCGTCATGGTCACCACCGAAGCTGAAAACGACCACATCGAAGCCGCCCTCGAAGCCGGCGCCGACGAGTACCTCGTCAAGCCCTTCGATGAAGCCGGCCTCTTCGACAAACTCCGCATGGCGGGAGTCGCCGAGCTATGAGTCCGGCCCCCGATTCGCACCCCCCACGCAAGGTGCGCGTCCTCCATGTCGATGACTCGGCGGTCATGCGCAGCCTGCTGCGCATGGTCCTTGAACCCCAGCCCTCCATCGACATCGTCGCCGCCGCCCCCGGCGGCCAGGAAGGCCTCGCCGCCTTCGACCGCCTGCATCCCGACCTCATCCTCCTCGATATCGAAATGCCCGGCATGAACGGCCTCGAAGTTCTCTCCAGCATTCGCCGCCGCGACCGCCGCGTCCCCGTCATCATGTGCAGCACCCTCACCTCGCGCGGCGCCCGCATCACCATTGAGGCCCTCGCGCGCGGCGCCACCGATTACGTCACCAAGCCCGGGGCCCAGAACGGCATTGCCCAGGGCGTCGAAACCCTCACCCGCGAGTTGATTCCCAAAATCCTCGCCCTCTTTCCCCCCGAATCCCGGCCCGCTCCCGCTGTTCCTCCCGAACCCCGCCTCGTCCTTCCCCCCTCCACCACTCACTCCGCAAAAATCGTCGTCATCGGCGTCTCCACCGGCGGCCCTGCCGCTCTCGAAGTCCTGTTGCCCAAAATCCCCGCCGGCTTTCCGCTGCCCATCCTCATCGTGCAGCACATGCCGCGACTCTTCACCAGCCTGCTCGCCGAGCGCCTCAATACCCTCTGCCCTCTCCGCGTTCGCGAGGCCGCACCCGACGCGCATCCCGAGCCCGGCGTTGTCGACATCGCCCGCGGCGACTGGCACCTCGAACTCACCCGCGATATGCGCCTGCGCCTCAACCAGAACGAGCCGGAGAATTTCTGCCGCCCCTCCGTCGATGTCCTCTTCCGCTCCGCCGCCCAGGCCTGCTCCGGCCGGGTGCTCGGCGTCATCCTCACCGGGATGGGCTCCGACGGGCTCGCCGGTTCCCGCGCCATCCGCTCTGCCGGCGGCGCCATCTTCGCTCAGGACGCAGCCACCAGCATCGTCTGGGGCATGCCCGGCTCGGTCGCCAACGCCGGCCTCGCCAACAAGATCCTCCCCCTTGACGCCATCGCTCCCGAGATCCTTCGCTTTGTCGCCTCAGCGCCCCTGCATGCATCGCGGACGGAGGCCGTTGTACGGTGAGCTCCTCCTTTCTCGATTACGAGTACCTGCGCGGTGTTGTCATGCGCAACTCCGGCAATCAGGTCGATCCCTCCCGCGACTACCTCTTCGAATCGCGCCTCCAGCGCCTGCTCCGCGACCGCGGCCTGCAGTCTCTCAGCCAGCTCGTCTCCGCTCTCCGCTCCGATTCCAGCCCCACGCTTCAGCGCTCTGTCGCCGAGGCCATGACCATCAACGAAACCAGCTTCTTCCGCGACACCGCCACTTTCGACCTGCTCCGCGAACAACTGCTCCCCGCGATCATCGCCAACCGTCAAAATACCCGCACCCTGCGCTTCTGGTCCGCCGCCAGTTCCAGCGGACAGGAAGCTTATTCCGTTGCCATCATGCTGCGCGAGCATTTCCCCCTCCTCGCCGGCTGGCGCATCGACATTCTCGGCACCGACCTCTCTGCCGAAATGATCGAGCGTGCCAGCACCGGCCGCTACCAGCGCATCGAAATCAACCGCGGCCTGCCCGCTCGCTTCCTGGTCAAATACATGGTCCGCACCGGCGACGAGTGGGAAGTCTCCCCCGACCTCCGCCGTATGTGCCGCTTTCAGCAGCGCAACCTCTGTCAGAACAATTTCCTGTCCGAGACCTTCGACGTCATCTTCCTGCGCAACGTCATGATCTACTTCCCCCAGGAAACCCGCCGCCACGTTCTCCTCACCATGCATCGCTCCCTCGCCCCCGACGGCATCCTCTTCCTCGGCCTCAGCGAGCAACCCCGCATGGACTCCCACTGGCAAACCATGCTCACTCCCAAGACCGTCTGGTACAAACCCCTCCGTCCCTGAATCTGCGCTCCGCTCCCAGCTCCCGCTCCTGCTCCCTTTTCCCTGCTCCGTGCTCCCTGCTCTCTGCTCCCTCCTCGGGATTATCCTCACCTCAGGCCATGGCGCCGAAGAGACCCACTCCGCAAGCCTCCCCTTCGCCCCCCGACCCCCTCGCTCTCTTTCATCCCGTCACCCGCGACTGGTTCCTTTCCGCCCTCGGCACGCCTACCATGCCGCAGCGCCTCGGCTGGCCCGTCATCGCGCGCGGTGAAAGCACCCTCATGCTCGCGCCCACCGGCTCCGGCAAAACCCTCGCCGCCTTTCTCTGGTGTCTCGACCGGCTCACGTTCCACTCTCTCCCCGCAACCTCCGGCCAAAAGGACGAGGCCTGCCGCGTCGTCTACATCAGTCCGCTCAGAGCCCTCGCCGTCGACGTCGAACGCAACCTGCGCACACCCCTGTCGGGCATCGCCGAACGTGCCCGCCGCGCCGGTGTTCCCATGCGCCCCCCTGCAATCGCCATCCGCACCGGCGACACGCCCCAATCCGAGCGCGCCCGCTTTCGCCGCCATCCCGCCGACATCCTCATTACCACCCCTGAATCGCTCTACCTGCTCCTCACCTCCGAATCCGCATCGGCTCTGCGCACCGTAGACACCGTCATCGTCGATGAGATCCACGCCCTCGTTCCCACCAAACGCGGCGCGCACCTCGCCCTCACCCTCGAACGCCTTGAAGCCATCGCTGCCCGCCCCATCCAGCGCATCGGCCTCTCCGCCACCCAGCGCCCCCTCGAAGAAGTCGCTCGTTTCCTCGGCGAAGCAGAGCGGAATGTGACCATCATCAATGCCTCCGAACCCAAGCGTCTTCAGCTCAAAGTTGAAGTTCCAGTTGAAGACCTGAAGACACCCCAACCGGCCAATCTGTCTGACCCAGCCAAACGTCCCTCCATCTGGACCACTATCCCCCAGCGCCTGCTTGCCATCATTCGTCAGCGTCAGTCCACCCTCATCTTCGTCAACAACCGCCGTACCGCCGAACGTCTTGCCGCCCTCATCAACGAACTCGCCCGCCCCGACGAACTCCCTCTCGCCCGCGCCCATCACGGCTCGCTCGCCGCCGCCCAGCGCACCGAAATCGAAGACCAGCTCAAGACCGGCACCATCCGCGCCGTCGTCGCAACTTCCTCTCTCGAACTCGGCATCGACATGGGCGCCATCGATCTCGTCATCCAGATCGAATCCCCGCCCTCGGTCGCTGCCGGCATGCAGCGCATCGGCCGCGCAGGTCACCACGTCGGCGTCGTCAGCGAAGGCATCATCTTCCCCAAATACCGCGCCGACCTCATCGCCTGCTCCGCTGTCACCCGCGCCATGCACGAAGGCCACGTTGAAGCCACCTCCATCCTGCGCAATCCCCTCGACGTCCTCGCCCAGCAAATCGTCGCCACCGTCGCGCATCCGCCGCGCCTCTCGCTCCCCCGCGCCAAAGGCGAACCACCCCGTGAGCCCTTCATCTCCGTCGACGACCTCTACGCCCTCGTGCGCCGCGCCGCTCCTTTCGCCTCACTCACCCGCGCCACCTTCGAAAGCGTCCTCGATCTCCTCTCCGGCAAATATCCTTCCGACGAATTCGCCGAGCTGCGCCCGCGCATCAACTGGGACCGCGATGCGAACAGCGGGGTCCCCGGCGAGCCTGCTCGCCGGGGTGGAAATCTTCTTACCCCGCGCGAAGGCGCGAAGAGTCTCGCCATTCTCAATGCCGGCACTATCCCCGACCGCGGCCTCTACGGCGTCTTCCTCGCTGGTGAACACAGGAAACCCATCCGCGTCGGTGAGCTCGATGAGGAAATGGTCTTCGAATCCCGCGTCGGCGACGTCTTCGCGCTCGGCGCCTCCACGTGGCGCATAGACGAAATCACCAATGACCGCGTCCTGGTCACGCCAGCCCCCGGCCAACCCGGCAAAATGCCCTTCTGGCATGGCGATCAGGCCGGCCGCCCCCTCGAGTTCGGACGCCGCATCGGCGCGCTCATCCGCGAACTTCGCGCTCTTCCGCCGAATGCGGCCATCAGCCGCCTCGTCCGCGAGCACGATCTCGACGCCCAGGCCGCCGAAAACCTCCTCCAGTTCCTCACCGACCAGGCAAATGTAACAACCGCTGTTCCAGATGACCGCACCATCGTCATCGAACGCATCCGCGACGACCTCGGCGACTGGCGCGTCTGCGTCCTCACCCCTTTTGGTAATCGCATCCACACGCCATGGGCGATGGCCGTTGCCGCACAAATCCAAAATGCAGGCGGACCCCACGTCGAAACTATGTCCACCGACGATGGTTTTGTCCTTCGCTTCCCTGACGTTGACACGCCCCCTGATCCAGCCGTTCTCCTCCCCGATCCCGGTGCCGCCCAGGACCTCGTCGTCCGCCAACTCAGCTCCACCGCGCTCTTCGCCGCAAAATTCCGCGAAGCCTCCGCCCGCGCGCTCCTCCTGCCCCGCCGCCGCATGCAGTCCCGCGCCCCACTCTGGCAGCAGCGCAAGCGCGCCTCCGATCTCCTCGCCATCGCCGCGCAATACCCGTCCTTCCCCATGCTCCTTGAAGCGCATCGCGAGTGCCTCCGCGACACTTTCGACATGCCCGCCCTGATCGATGTTCTCCGCTCCATCAAAGACCACGAAATTCAGGTCCACGTCGTCGACACCCCCAAAGCCTCACCCTTTGCGGCTTCTCTGCTGTTCGGATACGTCGGCAATTTCATCTACGACGGCGACGCGCCCCTCGCCGAACGCCGCGCTGCCGCTCTCTCCATCGATCAGTCGCAGCTCGCCGACCTCCTCGGCGAAGCCGACCTGCGCGAGCTCCTCGACCCCATCGCCATTTCCGAAGTCGAAGGCCAGCTCCAGCTCCTCGGCGAAGCCCAGCGCGCTCGCAACAGCGACGGAATCCACGACCTCCTGCTCCGGCTTGGCGCGCTCTCCCGCGACGAAATCGCCCAGCGCATCGCCTCGCCCGAACTGCTCAGGTCCGTGAACGAACTCGTCCACGCCCGCCGCATCCTGCCCATCAAAATCGCTGGCCGGCAGCGCTACATCGCCGTCGAGGACGCGGCCCGCTATCGCGACGCCCTCAAAATTGCGCTCCCTCCAGGCCTCCCCAGGGCGCTTCTCCAGCCCGTCGACGCGCCCGTTCTCGAGCTCGTCCGCCGCTACGCCCGCACCCACGGCCCCTTCGCCGCTCGCGAAGCGGGAGCCCGCTTCGGTCTCGATCCGCAGTCCGTTGAAGCCGCTTTGCGTACCCTCGTCCTCGACGGCCGCGTCCTCAAAGGCGGATTCCGTCCGGTTCCCGGGACCCCCAGCGAGGCCCGGCTGCAGCAGCAGGACCACGCTCAAACGGGGATACAGGCTCGCGGGGGTAGCGCCGGCGCCCATCGCGAGTACTGCGACGCCGAAAATCTCCGCCTCATCCGAAATAAGTCACTGGCACGGTTACGAAAGGAGATTGAGCCCGCTCAGCCGCGCCTCTTCGCCCGCTTTGAAACCCACTGGCAGGGCGTTTTGCAAAAACGTCGTGGCCTCGACGCTCTTCTCGACACCATCGAATCCCTCCAGGGCGCGCCTCTCCCCGCTTCGCTGCTCGAATCGCAGATTCTTCCCGCTCGTCTCGCCCGCTATTCGCCCGCCGATTTCGATACCCTTATCGCTGCCGGGGAAGTCGTCTGGTGCGGCTTCGATTCCCTCGGCGAACGCGACGGCCGCGTAGCCCTTTACCTCGCCGACCGCATCGCCGACCTCCTGCCCCTCCATGTCATCCTGAGTGACGTTCGGCTCGTGCGCGCGACGAACACAGCCGAAGGACCTCCCGAGCGTCAGCAATCCCGACGAGCAGGCTCGTCGGGATTCGCGAGGGCCACGGCGCCCGACCGGCAACCTGAGCTGACGCCCCGCGAACAAGCCATCCTCGCTTACCTCGCCCGCTCCGGCGCCACCTTCTTCGCGCAGCTCCATGAAGCCATCGGCGGCGGCTATCCCGGCGAAACCGTCGACGCGCTCTGGTCGCTCGTCTGGCGCGGCCTCGTCACCAACGACACCCTCCACGCCCTTCGCGCTTACGTCGCCAAACCCGAAACCTCGCACTCCAGCAAGCGCCAGCATAACCAGCCCTCTTTCCGCTCTCGTCAAACCACCCCTCCCAGCGCGCAGGGCCGCTGGACTCTCGTCCCCACACTCGACCGCGCCACTCCCGCCACTCAGGCACCGGGGTCCCTGGCGAGCTCGCTCGCTGGGGTGGAGACGGCCTGGTCTCACGCCATCGCGCTGCAGCTGCTCCAGCGTTACGGCATCGTTACCCGCGAGACTGTCGCACAGGAAAACCTCCCCGGCGGATTCTCGGCCGTCTATGAAGTCCTCAAAGCGCTCGAGGCCCAGGGTCGCATCCGCCGCGGCTATTTCGCCGCAGGACTCGGCGGAGCCCAGTTCGCTCAGCCCGCCGCCGTCGATCTGCTTCGCTCGCTCGGCGCCGCTCCGCCCGAAACACCCGAAATGCTCCTCCTCGCCGCCATCGATCCCGCCAACCCCTGGGGCAGCATCCTGCGCTGGCCGGAAACCGAAGACCCTTCCACATCGCTCGCCCGCAGTGTCGGGGCCTCTGTCATCCTGCGCAACGGCGATTTGGTCGCGTACCTGCGCCGCAACAACCCCGCTATCCAGGTCTTTTTGCCGGCGGACGAGCCGGACCGCTCCGCCGTCGCCCGCGACCTCGCCCAATTTCTCGCTAATTTTGCTCAGGAGCTGTTACAGATTCCGGAAACTCGTCACCATGGCGGTATCTTAATCGACGCCATCGGCGGCCAGCCCGCCCGCCAGCACTTCCTCGCGACCTTCCTCCGCGAAGCCGGCTTCCACCCCTCACCCCGCGGCTTCCACGTCCGCTACGTCCCTGCCAATCCGGGTGCCCTGTGCTAATCGCGCTGCTGTTGGCGCGATCAGCACAGGGCGCGTTCCTTCACCGCTGGACCAATCAGGTTTTCTGAACGCTGACCGTTGCTTAGCTCGTTTCTGGCTCGCCTTCGGCTCGCTCAGTGGATCGTCTTCATCCGTCTCTGCATGTAATCCATCAGCAGATATTCGCCCAGCGTCTCCGGGGTCGTGAAGTACGCCTTCCCCTTGCACATCTGCGTCACCTTCTGCACAAACTGAACCAGCCCGAAGTCCGACGCCAGCATGAACGTGTTGATCATGATGTTCTGCCGCTTGCAGCGCGACACTTCCTCCAGCGTTTCGCTCACCACCAGCGGATCCAGCCCGAAAGCATTCTTGTAAATCCGTCCGTCCGGCAACGTCAGCGCCGAAGGCTTCCCGTCCGTGATCATCACAATCTGTTTCATGTCCTTCCGCTGTCTGGCCAGAATCCGCTGCGACATCCTGAGCCCCTCGCGCGTGTTCGTGTAGTACGGGCCCACTTTCACTCGCGCCAGCTGCGACACCGGCAGCTCCTCCGCCGAATCGTGAAACAGCACCAGCGACAGCGTGTCCCCGGGATACTGCGTCCGGATCAGGTGCGCCATCGCCATCGCGACTTTTTTCGCCGGCGTAAACCGGTCCTCGCCGTACAAAATCATCGAGTGCGAGCAGTCCAGCATCACCACCGTCGCGCACGAGCTCTGATACTCGCTCTGGTGCACCTGCAAATCGCTGTACTCCAGGTTCAGCGGCAGTGTCAGCCCCTCGCGCGCAATCGCACTCTTCAGCGTCGCCGGAGCATCGAGGTTCAGAGTGTCTCCAAATTCATACGGCTGCGATCCGCCGCTCGTCTCCACGCCCGTCGCCCAGTGCCGCGTATCGTGCCGCCCGAAATTCGACTTCCCCAGCGACCCCAGCAGATCGCGCAGCGTCTTGTATCCCAGAAAATCGAGGCTCTTGTCCGTCACCTCGAACCGCGCGTCCGTCTGCGGTCCCCCCATCTGTCCCGCCTGCGAAACCTGCGCCTGGTCCTGCGAGCGCTGCGTCGAAATATAGTTCTCCCGCTCCATCCTCTGGATCAGCTTCTCGATCAGCTCATCCAGCCTGCCCTCCGCCGCCATCTGATCGATCTTCTCCTGCAGCTTCTCGTCGAACAGATCTCCCTGTTCCAGCGCCCGCCGCAGCGCCTCGCGCAGATCGTCCAGCGTCTGCTCCAGATCCTGAAACTCCGCATATGGATTCTGAAACCCGGAGTCCAGCAGATAGTCCGACAGCGCCTTGAGCAGATCCTCCATGCTCACTTCGCTCGCCAAATCACCCGTGAACTTCGTGTACCGAACACTCTTCATGAAATAACCTGTAGCGGGTCGCCGGTAACAGGTAGCAGGCGGCCGTAGCTACCAGCTTCCTGCTTCCTGCTCTAATTAAAGCTCCCCCGCCTCGTCCGTCTTGTCTGCCACTGCTCGTAATCTCGTTCCGGATCCGCCCTTTCCACCCGCTCCGGCTTCTCCGGCCCCTTCCTCTGCGCGGAAAAGCTTCTCTCCTCATTTCTGCTGATCCTTCGGTGCGAGCACATCCCCTCCAGCAGAAACTCCGCCGCCGCGGTCACCGCTTCCGGCCCGTCGCTGCTCTTCACGCCCAGTGGCGCCAGCTTCTCCTCCAGACCCTGAATCTGCTTCAGCTCCTGGAGCGTCGCCTTCGCCGCCTGATCGTCGGAAATCTTCACTGTCCCGCCCAGGTTGAACCACTGCTCGATCTGCTGCGTGTTCACGTCGCCGAAGTAGCGATCGAACACCTTACCGATCGCCGCGCGCACAATGTCCCGCACCACCGTGTCCGCGCCTTTCATCTCTCCTTCGTATTCCAGCTCCAGCTTGCCCGTGATTCCCGGCAGCGCCGTATACAAATCCCCTACCCGCGGCGCCACGCGCGTCTCGCCATGCATCAGCGCCCGTCGCTCCGCATTCGATACCGCCAGCTCCAGCGTCGCAATCGGCAGCCGCTGGCTCACGCCGCTGCGCTTGTCCACCTTCTTGTCTTCGCGCGCCGTGAACGCCACCTGCTCAATCACCTCCCGCAAATAATGCGGGACCTGCGTATCGCTCGCCTCGCGCTCCGTCCACGCCTCCTGCGCCGTGATCGCGATTCCTTCCTCCAGCGTCTCCGGATAATGCGTCCGAATCTCCGACCCGATCCGGTCCTTCAGCGGCGTCACAATCTTCCCCCGCGCCGTGTAATCCTCGGGATTCGCGCTGAACACCAGCGCCACATCCAGCTCCAGACGCACCGGGTAGCCCTTAATCTGCACATCGCCTTCCTGCATGATGTTGAACAGCGCCACCTGGATTTTCCCCGCCAGGTCGGGCAGCTCATTCACCGCAAAAATTCCGCGATTCGCCCTCGGCAGCAGCCCATAATGCATCGTCATCTCGCTCGCCAGATCGTGCCCGCCTCGCGCCGCCTTGATAGGATCGAGGTCCCCAATCAGATCCGCCACCGTCACATCCGGCGTCGCCAGCTTTTCCACATACCGATCCGCGCGCGGCATCCACCCCAACGGCGTGTCGTCCCCGCGCTCCAGAATCAGGTCCCGACACCGCCGGCACAGCGGCTCATAGGGATTGTCCCGAATCTCGCAGCCCGCCACATACGGCATGTGCTCATCCAGCAGCGCCGTCAGCGCGCGCAGAATCCGGCTCTTCGCCTGGCCTCGCAGCCCCAGCAGAATAAAGTTCTGCCGTGACAGCACCGCGTTCACAATCTGCGGCACCACCGTGTCCTCGTATCCAATAATCCCTGGAAACACCGGCTCCTTCGCCCGCAGCCGGCAAATCAGGTTCTCGCGCATCTCGTCTTTCACCGTGCGCGTCCGCAACCGCGTTTCGCTGTAGTGCCCGCTTCCGCGCAGCTCGCCCAGCGTCTGCGGCAGGTGCGCTGCCCGTGATTGCTCCTTGTGGCTGGCTGTGCTCTGTCGAGGTGCCATAAAGACTCCTGTCCCTTTTGCCTGTGTCCCGTTCCTGTCTGCCCTGTCTGTGTCGATCCGCTGCCTGCCTGTTGGACGCGGTCACCGCCGCACCGTCGCAGCCTCTCTTTATCGCTGACAGCTTCTCCGCCGACCGGTTCTTAGCTGTCTCCCTAGTGTATGGGGAAACCGGGCTGCGATGCCCGGCTCACATCTTCCTTCGCGCGCAATCGCGGCAACATCTCGTTATAGAAATCCCGCAGCCGCGTCGTCCGATCCGCGTCCGAACGGCTCGCCAGCAACTGCTGCTTGAAACCCAGATCCGAGGGCAGTGCGTCCGCCAGCTGAAACGCTACCGCCGTATTCAGATCCAGATGCATCGTCGGGCATTGAATGCCCGCCATCTGCAGCGTCGCAAAATGCAGCGCCGCGCAATCCTCCCGGTCCACCCGCGTCGACTTCGCTCCCTCGTCTTCAAAGAACTCCACATCCGCCTGCAAAAATGCCCGCGACTCATCCAGCCCTGCAATCTCGAATCGCTGCACTCCCTCGCACAGAATATCCATCCGCCCGTCATCGTACCGCCGCACCACGCGCACGATCCTCGCCGTGCAGCCGATGATCGCCATCTGCTCTCCGTCCGATCGCACCACCCCAAACGGCTTCTCTTCCGCCAGGCATTCGCCCACCATCTCCCGGTACCGTTCCTCGAAGATGTGCAGCGGCAGCGCCGCGCCCGGAAAAAGCACCGTCTCCAGCGGGAACAGGGGAATTCTCATGATGGTGTCATTATGCCCGCGTCTCGCGTCCCCGTCTTGCACAAATGTCAATCCGCACGCCACCTTGTTCTGCGTCCGCCACTCCCCCGGGGTCACCACTTTTCGTGTTACCCGCTCACTCGCTGCCTTCGCGTGCTTCTCCCTCGCTGTTCGCTTGCAATTTACCGGCTTCTCGCTCCCCTTTCGCTGACCGATGTTTAGCTGACCAGGGTTTGGCTTCCAACTCGCTACCGGCTACTCGCTACCGGCCACTGGCTACCGGCTACCGGCTGTATTCCTCCAGCATCGCCTGCATCTCCCCGAGCGCATGCTGGTTCCCCGTCCGTCGCGCGCACTCCATTCCGGCCATCAGCTGTTGCTTCGCCTCCGCCTCGCGTCCCACCTTCGCCAGCGTCTGCGCCGCCATAAAATACCCGGCCGTGTAATCCGGATGATCCGCCAGCAACTGCGCAAACTCCTTAAGCGCCGTCTCCGTCTCCCCGCGCCCTGCGTACTCCATCGCCAGCCCATAACGGGCAAAAGCGTTCTTCGCATCCTGCTCCAGAATCTCCTTCAGACTCGCAATCTTATCCATGCTTCTCCTCGCCCCCGCCGTCCTCATTTCCCGTTTCCGTCTCCGGCGCAAAGTAGTACACCACAGTACCTCACGCCATGCATTACTCCCCATTTTCTGTTGTGAGCAGCCAGGCACGGCTGTATCGTGGATACGTTGATCGGGCCGACTCCTCCGTGGTTTCGAAAATCGCTCCTGACCCACACCCGGTTCGAGGGAGTATCCCATATGCTTCAACTGCGGGCGCACCATGCCCATGCCGCTCTGCGGCTAACCCTGCCGGCCGCGCTTCTCTTTTCCATGTCCGTACCTCCGGCCCCCGCCCAGTCTGCCACGCCACCAGCAACTTCGTCCGCGCAGCCTGCTGCAACCCAGCCTTCTTCGCAGCCCGCCGCTACGCCTTCCATCAGTACCACCGTCGATGAGGTTTCTCTCGATCTGGTTGTGCGCACCAAAAGCAACAAGCCCATCGTCGACCTCAAGCCCTCCGACTTCTCCGTCACCGACGATGGCGCGCCGGTCAATCTCTCCGACCTGCATCTCGTTACCGGCGAGACCCATTCCGAGCATCTGGTCACGCTGGTCTTCGATCGCCTCGAACCCGGTCCCGCCAAAGCCGCCCGCACCATTGCGACCAAAATCCTCAGGGCGATCCCCGAAAAGGGCTACTCCTTCGCTGTCCTGCAGATGTACGGCCGCCTCCGCCTCGTCCTGCCGTACACTTCCAACCGTGATGACGTCAACCAGGCCATCGTCGCCGCCACCAACTCGTCGGCGCCGGCCCCTGAGCCCGGCCTGAACCCAGCGGAGAAGACTCTCATCGCCGCCGCCCAGGGCGATTCTCTCTCTATCGATTCCACCGACCGCGCCCATGCCAAACTGCTGCTCTCCGCTCTCGATGAATCGCAGCGCATTCTCGAAGACCAGCACTCTTACCCCTCGCTCTCCGCTCTGCTCGCTCTCTCTCGTACCCAGCGCCAGATCACCGGCCGCAAACTCGTCCTCTATTTCGCTCAGGAGCTCAACGCCAACTCCGACACCCGCGACACCATCAGGTCCATTGTGGGCCAGGCCAATCGCGCCGGCGTCACCATCTGCGCCATCGATACCAGCGCCCTTGATAAACAGGTCGGCGACCGCATGTCGGGAGCCATGGCCATGGCCGCTGGCAACCCCGGCTCCGCCATTGCCAGTGCAAATGCCCTCGGTTCCAGTGGCTACGGCCGTGGACAATCCGGCCCTCCCATCGGCCAGGTCATGGACGCTGCCCAGAACATGTCCTCCCTCGAATTCGACAGCATGGAGGACATCAAGAGCCCGCTTATGAATCTCGCCTCCGGCACCGCAGGCATCTACATCCGCGCCGGCGCCAGCCTCAAAAAGCCGCTCGAACAACTGCACGACGACCTCACTTCCTACTACGAAGGCTCCTACACCCCCAACATTAAGAACTACAACGGCCAGTTCCGCCCCATCGACATTCATCCCCTGCGAAAAAACATCGTTATCCGCACCCGCGCCGGTTATTTCGCTATCCCTCCGGAGGACGGATCCGGCATTCGTCCCTTCGAAGTCCCCCTGCTCAACGTGCTTGCCAATCCCACCTTGCCCACCGACCTCGCCTTCCGCGCCGCCGTTCTGCACCTCGGCGAGACGCCCGACGGCAACACCGGCGCCCTCACCGTCGAAGTCCCCGTCTCGCAACTCCAGGTACATGACGACGCCACCACTCATCTCTCCTCGGTGCACGTCACCATCGTCGCCCTGATCAAAAACGCCAAAGGCGATGTCCTCCAGCGCTTCAGCGACGACATCCCTCTCCACGAAACACCTGACATGCTGCGCAGCGGCGACGGTCAGGCTATCACCATGCAGCGCCACTTCTCCGCCGAACCCGGCGAGTACACCCTGGAGACCGCCGTCCTCGATCGTCTCAGCAACAAAGCCGGCGCCGCGCGCACAACCTTCTCTATCTCTCCCATTCCGCACGGCCCCTCGCTCAGCGACATCGCCCTTGTCCGCACCGTCGAGCCTCTGCACCAGGATGCCGAAACCTTCGAGCCCATGCGCTACATGAACGGGCGCGTCATCCCCGACCTCAACGGCGAGCTCCCCGAGCACACCCGTTCGCTCTCGCTCTTCTTCATGGTGCATCCCATCGCCGGCAGCGCCACGCAGCCTCAGCTTGAAATGCAGATCCTCCGCAACAACGAGCTGCTCGGCAAAATGCCGCTCGAGTTGCGCAAAGTCTCCGCCACCGGAAACGCGATCCCGTACCTCGGCACCATCCAGGGCCATGTCTTTCCGCCCGGCCACTACCAGATCAAAACCGTCCTCACCCAGGACGGCCAGACCGCATCCAGCACCGCCGCGTTCTCCGTTGAGGGCACCATCGCCGCCACCACTGCCCCTGTCGGCTCCTTCACCGCAACCTCCGACACCGGCGATCGCGCCGCCGATCAGCACCTCACCGCGACCGCCGCCGTCGCCAACAGCCAGTTCGTCATCTCCACTTCCACCAACCCCGTGCCCGCGCCCTCCGATGCCGAAGTCCACGACATCATCGAGGGCGCTCGCCAGCGCGGCCTCGCCTGGTCTGAGACCCTGCCCAACTTCTTCTGCGTCGAGATCACCGACCACTCCGTCGACCCTACCGGTCGCGGCGACTGGCATCACAAGGACACCGTCGTCCAGCTCATGCGTTACCTCGATCATCAGGAGTCGCGCACCACCCTCGAACTCAACGGCCAGCCCAGCAGCGTCGAGGCCGCCGACCTCGACTTCGCCCACTCTGTCGGCGAATTCGGCGGCATGTTCCAGGTTGTCTTCGATCCTTCAGCCAAAGCCAAATTCACCTGGAAAGAATCCGACGTCCTCGACGGCCAGCCCGTCCAGGTCTTCGCCTTCCAAGTCGCCGCCGCCAATTCGAACTTCGATCTCACCGGCCCCAACAACAGCCAGCATGCCGTCGCTTTCCATGGCCTCCTCTACCTCGATACCGCCACCCGCAGCGTCCGCCGCATCACTATCGACGCCGACGACATCCCCGAGACCCTTCTCGTCCGCGCCTCCTCCATCTCAGTCGACTACTCCTGGGTCATGATCAACAACCACGACTATCTGCTGCCCATCCGCGGCGCCGTCAGCCTGCGCGAAGGCAGGCACCAGGCCGTCCTCAACGAATTCGAGTTCCGCAACTACCGCCGCTTCGGCTCCCAGATCCGCATCCTCTCCAAAGAAGAATCCAAAAAACTCTCCCAAAACTGACTGGGTGCCCCACAATTTAGTCTGAGCAAGCACATCGAATTGAATGGCTCCCTGGTGTTGGGATATGCGATTAAGCGCGAGCACCTGCTTTTCGGGTAACCCCTGGCCGCCAGGAGCTTTTCGCTGACCGCTTCTTAGCCGACTGGCCCTTCGCTGACCGCTGTATCAGCTGACGGCATTACCAGCTAAGCTGTTAAAAAGGAGCCTTCCATGGACCTGAACGGCCCCGCACTGCCCCCGCGCCCCGTGGCTCAATCGCAGTCGGAAATGTCCGAGCTGATCCTGCCCAACGACACCAACACCCTGGGCAACCTGCTCGGCGGCCGCCTCATGAACTTCATTGACCTCGTTGGCGCCATGGCCGCTTTTCGCCACGCGCGCAGCCATGTCGTCACCGCCTCCATGGAGCACATCGACTTCATCGCCCCGGTCCACGTCGGCGACCTCCTCATCCTCAAGTCCTCGGTCAACCGCGCTTTTAAAACCTCAATGGAAGTCGGCGTCAAAGTCTGGGTCGAGAATGCCCTCGCCGGCACGCATCATCACGTTGCGTCCGCCTATCTCACCTTTGTCGCTATCGATCCGCAGGGCCGCCGTGTTCCCGTCCCGCCGCTCCAAACCGAAACCGCGGATGAAAAACGCCGCTTCGAGGACGCCGGCCGCCGCCGCGAAATCCGCGAGGCCGAAGCACGACGCCGCCACATCCCCAAATTTCAACCCGCCAGGACTTAGGCACGCACGCACCCCGTTCGAACCGCGCCGTTGCTGGCCGATTCGACTACGTGGCGTGTTCCCTGTCTCCTGCTTCCAGCTTCCCGCTTCCTACTCCCTCGCAAAAAGTGCGACCGGAAACTCCGCAAACACCGCCTTGAGCGGCAGTCGCCCGTCCCCATCCACACGCACCCACTCTCCGGTGAACACGTTTTCCAGCGCCGCGCCTGCCATCTCCGGCGCAACCAACTCCCCGCGTCCCCACGCCCCGTTCAGCGGCAACCGCGCCTTCCCGTCCATCAGCGTGTACGCGAACCGCGGAACCACTGCCAGGACCCTGCCCCCGCGCGAAAACCCAATCACGTGCTCCGCATATCCATTTGTAACTTCCACCGGCACATAATCACCTCGCCGGAACGTATCCGCCATCCGGTTCCGCAGCGCGAGCGCCCGATGCACCGTCCACAGCTTCGTTCGCCCGTCGTTCAGCCGGTCCAGCACGTCGCGGCACACCGCCAGCTCGCCGACGCTGGTCGCCTGCTCCTGCATGGCCTCCAGCGCCCTCCGCCGCACCTCGTAATCCACCGGCCGCCGGTTATCAGGATCCACCAGGCTCAGATCCCACATCTCCGTCCCCTGATAAAAATCCGGAACCCCCGGCGATGCGATCTTCAGCACCACCTGCGCCAGCGAATTCACCGCTCCAAACAGCTTCAGCGCCGGCAGAATTTCGCCCATCGTTCCCACGAACCGCGGCTCGCGCCCACGCCCATCCCTCATCAGAATGTTCCGCATGAACGCATGCACCGCATCCACGTACGCCGGGTTCGGATTGGTCCAGCTCAGGTTGACCTTTGCCTCGCTCAGCGCCTTGGTCATGTACTGCTGCATCCGCTCCAGAAACTCCTCGCGTTGCTCCTCCGTGTCCATCCTCCACGGCCACGCGCCCGCCAGCGTCTGATACAAGAAGTACTCCTCGTTCGCGCTCGGCGCCACCCGCCCATCTTCCAGCGTGCGCTTGTGCCGCGCGTTCAGCCGCCTCCACTGCCGCACATACGACGGCCACATGTACCTCATCTCCGAAAGCACATTGAGCCGGTTGCGCACATCCTCGCTGCGCTTCGTGTCGTGCGTCGAGGTCGCCAGCATCGCATCCGGCGCCGTCTGCAATCGCCGTCGATTGCCTTCGTGAAACTCCTCCGCCGTAATCCCGAACGCCTCCATCGAGCTGCCCACGTCGTTCGACGACAAAAACCGGTTGTAAACGTAGAACGCCGTGTCCTCCACGCCCTTCGCCATCACCGGCCCGGTCAGCTGCTGGAATTTCAGCGCGAAATACAGCTCCTTCTCGTCGATCTCCTTGCCGCTCCTGCCGTGAAGCAGCAGCGTGTTCTCCAGAAAATCGAACGCCGACTCGTCCGTCTCCCGATTCCGCTGCTTCGCCCGCGCAATCGCCTGCCGGATAAACGCCCGATCCCCCTCCGTGTATTGCCCGCGATCGTCGATATACGTCCGATACACCGGAAAACACGCAATCGTCTCCCGAATCGCCGCTTCCAGCAGATCGTCCGTGAAATCCCGCGCCTTGCGGTTTGCCGATGCCAGCCTGCTCAGCAGATTCGTCAGCACATACGTCTCACTCGACAGCGCATTGCGCATTACGTTCAGCTTCGACTCATAAATGATCGTCTCCGGGTCCTGCGCCTCGCCCGTCAGCTTCGCGTAAAACTCCGTGAAGCGCTTTTCATTCTCGCTGCAAATGAAAACCTGGTTCCCGAGATAGACAAAGTCGTATCCCGAAGTTCCCCGCACTGGCCACTCCCGCGGCAGCGTCTCCTGCGGCTCCAGAATCTTCTCCACCACCACATACAGCGGTCCCTGCGCCGCCGCCCAGTCGCATCCGCGCATCGAGTCCCGCACTTCCATCTCGATGCCGTTCGGCGCCGTCGGCCCCTGCGCTGTCTCCCCGCAGCAATGTGCTGCCACATAAAGTAACTGCAGCCGTATCAAATACTGTCGCGGATTGAACATCCCGTCGCAGTGATCGATGCGCAGCCCCGTCACCTCCCCGCGCGCCAGCATCCTGCGAATCAGACCGTGCGTCGCCGCGAAAACTTCCGCGTTCTCCATCCGCAGCCCCACCAGATCGTTAATGTCGAAGAACCGCCGGTAGTTGATCTCCTCGCTCGATACCCGCCAGAATGCCAGCCTCCATGGCTGCTGCTCCAGCAGCTCATGCAGCCGATCGAAGCTCCGCGCATCTCCCTCCACTCCATTGATGCGCTCCAGCGCCCGCTGCAATACCGGCTGCATCTCCTCGCTCCTGAGCGCATCGCGCAGACGCGGGCGCAACTCCGCCAGTTGCCGTTGCCGCTGGGCCACCAGGGTCGCATCGGTCGTCTCGTGCGGAGGAATATGCGCCGTGTCGCGCAGAATTTCCCGAAAGAATTGCGGCACGCCCAGCTCGTCCAGCTCTTCATCCCGAAAAATCAGCGGCGTCGACCGCACCGCGATCGGAATCAGGTGATCGAAATACTGCACCATCGGCTTTCCGTCGGCCACGACTACCTGAATCCGCTTCGCCTCCAGCTCATCGCCGTACTGCGACCCCAGAATCGGCAGCAGCAGCTTGTCCTTCATGTCCGGATTCAGCGGATTCCAGTCGATGTCGAAGTAGCTGGCGTATTCCGATGCCCGTCCGTTCTCCAGCACGTCCAGCCACCACTGCGAATCGTTCCCCACCCCCATGTGGTTCGGCACAATGTCCAGCAGCAGACCCATGCCCAGCTCTCGCAGCCGCCCCGCCAGCCGCGCAAAACCCTTTTCTCCGCCTAACTCGGGATTCAGCCTGTCGTGTCGCGTCACGTCATAGCCGTGCATGCTGCCCGGGCGCGCTTCGAAAACCGGCGATGCATAGCAGTCCCCGATGCCCAGCCGCTTCAGATACGGCAGTACGGCTTCCGCATCCGCGAAGCTGAACCCCGCATGCAGTTGCACGCGGTAAGTCGACAGCGGTGCGCGTGCTTCCATCCGCGGCGTCCGCTCGATGCAGTCCTTCATCTCCAGAATGGTCAGCCGTGCTTCGGTTTTGGGCAGGGGCGCCTGGGTGCCGGAAAAACCGGGGAGAATCTCTGTCGTCGTCATCGCTGCCTCCGTGCGGAACAATTACCCCGCACCCCCAGCGAGGCGTTGTTGCTCATTACCCAGGCAGCTGATTCACTGATGCAGCTGTTTCGTTTAGTTTGATGCGAATTCGGTACCCAGCGATCTTACACGAAGTGATCGCCGTCATCGGAGGCGTGCACCTCACGCTCCTTATTTCGCAATACGCCCAGGCCGGCGCGTAACCCGCTCAGCACCGCTCCCACCTGGCGCACCGGTCCTGACACCGCCTTCTGCACCGTGGCCGTCGCGTGAGCCACGCTGTTTAGCGTTCCCGTCACCATATCATCCACGCGATCCACCTGCACAGACGCTTTCTTCAGCAGGTCATCCACTGAAACCGCCACCCGCACGGACTCCGTCCGCAGCGTGTGGCTCACCTCCAGCACGTTCTGCGTCGCTACTTTCAGTTTTGGAGAAACCTCCTCCAGCAGTTGCCGGCTTGTCGCCAGAATCGGCAACGCCTGCTCTTCCACCTTTTTCGTAACTTCACCCACTCGCCGCAGCGCGCTCTTCGCCGCGAATAGCATCCCCAGCAGCACCAGTGCCTGCATCAGCACAGCGCCCGCAATTACCGCGGCAAACACCCACATCGGTATGTCGTGTTGCATCGTTCTGTCCCCTGGGCCCGGGTCCTCATATCAGCGCGAAACCATACCTCTCCCACGGCCCCGCATTTCTGCGTGCGCTACCGTCAGGCGGATTCGGCCTTGTCCGTCGAGGAACTGCTCTGGTACGCCTGTCGTCCTGCGTCCACCGCCGCCGACACGCGCCCGCTCTGCTCGTTCACGAACTGCCGTCCCTGATTTACAAACTCATCCCACTGCGCGCGGCCCCGCTCCACATACTCTCTGCCGCGTCCCACGTACTCGTTCACCTGGGTCTTGCCGCGATCCACCAGATCACCCACCTGATCCACAGCGTCCCGCCCCTTCTGCTTCAGAAACTCCGTTCCCTCGCGTGCGCTGCTCATCAGCTCCTCGCGCGTTTCCTTCCCCGCTTTCGGCGCGTACAACACCCCAATCAGTGCCCCCAGGCCCAGACCCGCAAGAAACCAGCTAAACCCGCTGGACTGTTTTTCTTCCGCCATGACTTTATCTCCTTAGGAATAAACCGGATTCGCCGAGGTTATGGTACCGGGAAGCCCCTGCGCGCGCAAACCTATTTGCGGCAGTTTCCTCCTTCGTCAACGCACTTTTGGGGTACTACCCGCCTGTCCCAGACTCCCACCTCGTCACTCCTTCCTCCATTCTCTCTCAAATCCTTCAAGTGCCCCGTTGGGTCGGATGCTTACCACCTTTCTCAAGCTGCCAGCCCCGCTGCCACGTCCAATAAGCAAACTCCATCCCGCACGTGTCGCTGAGTTGTACGATCATCCTGGATCCTCAGCGGAAAGGGACCTCCAGTGAAACACACCGGATTCCTCATCCTCGCTCTCGTTGCTCTGCCCCTCGTCATCGTTGGCTGTTCCCGGCAGTCCCCTCAACCCCCCGCTCAAACCCCCGCTCAATCTCCCCTCCGCACCGACCAGCAGATTGCCGGCGATGTTCATGCGAAGCTGCAGGCAGAAACCGCGCTCGCTGGCCAGAACATTCAGGTTGCCGTCACCCAGGGCATGGTCACTCTCAGCGGATCGGCTTCCGATCCTGCCTCCCGCGCCCTGGCTGGCTACGACGCCGGCTCTGTCCCCGGCGTCCGAACCGTGGTGAATAATCTCACCGTCGCGGCCAGCTCCGCGGTTCCGCCTGTGCATGCGCCCGCTCCGCACCCGCAGCCATCAGCCCGTCAGCAGGCCGCCGCCCCGCCGCCTTTGCCGCAGACGGAACAGCCCGCCGCCCTTGCGCAAAACCCAGGCCTCCAGCACGACCAGGGTGGGCGTAATGGGGTGGAAAGCGCGCCGCCGATTCCTCCTCCAGCGTCGGCCCCCGCTTCTCAGCAGCCTCCAGCGCCGCAGGTCGCTCCTCCTGCAATGCCGCCTCCGCCCGCCCAGCCTGTCGAAAAAACCCTCACCCTCTCCGCCGGAACCATGCTCCCCGTCCGCATTGTTGAAGACCTCTCCAGCGCAACCGCCACGCCCAGCATGGGCTTTCACGCCACGCTGGCCGAGGACGTCGTCGTCGCCAACATGATCGCCATCCCCCAGGGAACGCCTGTCCTCGGCCGCGTCGCCGACGTTAAGGACGCCGCCCATTTCAAGGGCTCTGCGCTCCTCTCCATTGAGCTCATCCGCATTGACCTTCCCCACCGCCACATCGAGATCGTCACTGACCCCTGGACCAAACAGGGCGAGGCTCGCGGCAAAGGTACCGCGGAGAAAATCGGCAGCGGCGCTGCCTTTGGCACGATTGTCGGAGCTATGGCCGGTGGCGGAAAAGGCGCGGCCATCGGAGCCATGGCCGGAGCCGGTGCGGGCTCCGCTGTCAACGGCGTCACGCGCGGTCAGCAAATCGAGATTCCCTCCGAAACCCTCCTGAGTTTCGCCCTGCAGGCCCCCATCACCGTCACCACCTCGCGCTCCGTCGGCGCTCCGCCGCCTGCCCAGCAGCAGCCCGATCAGCCCGCCCTCCAACAGCGCCCCCAGTAAGCCGCCGTTGACTTCTCGCTGGCCTTTCCCTGGCCGCTGGCTGCTGGCCGCTGGCTACCGGCTACTCCCTGCTCCCGGTTCCAGGTCCACCAGCTCCACTCCGTCAATTTCCCGCCCCAAAAACCGGCTTCCCAGCGCCCGAAACTTCTTTACCGAATCCGTCGCGAAGAACCGAGCCGCTCCCCGCGATCCCTTCCCGTCCCCCGTGCCCAGCTTCTTCCGCACCTGCTCCGCCGTCACCTCCGCTGAATCGATCACCCGCAGCCGCTTCGGTGCCGCCGCCTCAATCTGCGCCCGCAACAGCGGATAATGCGTGCACCCCAGCACCAGCGTGTCCGCATCCAACCCCGCTCCTCGCTCCTGCTCTATCAGCTCCGTTAAATAGATCCGCAGCACCTCCGCCGTCACCGCATGCTCGATCCATCCCTCCTCCACCAGCGGCACCAGTAATGGACACGCCTTCTCGATCGCCCGCATTCCGCGCTGCGCGCAAGCTGCCGCATAGGCATGGCTCTCCACGGTCGCCGCCGTCGCCATCACCAGCACGTCTCGCGTCCTCGAACTCGCATCCGCCGCGTTCGCTCCCGTCTCCACCACTCCCAGCACCGGCGCCGTAACCGCCTCGCGAATCGCATCCAGCGCCAGTGCGCTCGCCGTATTGCATGCGATCGTCAGAAATTCCGCGCCCTCCTCCACCAGAAACCGGGCGCTCGAGACCGCGTACCGCGCCACCGTCTCCCGTGACTTCGCCCCGTACGGCAACCGCGCCGTGTCGCCCAGATACAAATAGTCCGCCCCCGGAACCTGCTCCTGCAGCGCCCGCAGCACGGTCAACCCGCCAACCCCCGAATCGAAAACCCCAATCTTCATCGTCCCCGCCGCCCTGCGATTCACCTTCCGACGCCGGGTACGTCCGCATCAGATCCGCGTGTCCCGCCAGCGTATCTCGCGGCTGGCCATCCACCAGAAAATGCACCTCCGTTACCGCCGGCAAATTCGCATGCAGCG
>JASHPM010000249.1 GCA_030038115.1 Acidobacteriaceae bacterium
ATCGCCGCTCATCTCGCGCTGAATACCTTTTCCCCGGTGCTCTCCTCCGCCATCCTCGCTGAAGCCATCAAGCCCGAAGTCCGTCCCGGCGACTTCGTTGTGGTCAATGGCCCCTTCGACAACGCCTCCTCCTTCGCCTTCTATCTCGAGCGCCCCGTGCTCCTCCTCAACAGCGCCGGCGCGTCGAATTCAGCTCCCCCCGCTCCCTGTGCCCCGCCGGTTCAGGTCCGCACCGAGACCACCGCCACCGTAACCACGGGACCTCCGCCTCCTCCGAATCTCCTCATCGACGGTCCCGTCCTGTGCACGCTCTGGCGGCTTCCCGTGCGTGTCTGGCTCTGGACCACCCCGCAAACCCTGCCCTCCCTCCCCGGCGACGCCTATGTCATCGGCCGCAGCGGTGGCAAAGAAGTGGTCAGCAACCAGCCCAACACCGGCGGCGCCAGCTTCTAGCAGAGTGTGGTGAGTCTTAGATCCATCCCATAATTAAACGGGTGTCATCCTGAGCGAACGGGGCCCCAAACGCCTTTCAGTTTGCGGGTGGTGAGTCGAAAGGATCTGCTTTTTACGACCTCGAATTATGCTCGAATTTCGGGTCCACCACACCAGGGCCTGTTAAATAGGCCCTGGCACCCCGGCTTTTTCTCCTCGGAATGAGGAGCCTCTTCCCTCAAGTCGCAGAAAAAAATCCATCCAAAGTTGGTTGTTCACCGCGTCACCATTCCGGCATCCTTGCCGAACCTATGCTCAGAGCCTCCGCAGGCCTTCTCTGTCTTCTTTCGTTCGCCTCCGCAGCCACCGCGCAAACCCTCATCTCCGCCCCGAGTCCGGAGTTCGCACCGGCCCCGGCTGCCGCCCCCGCCTCTGCATCGGCTGCCCCGGCGGCTGCCCAGGCTGCCACTCCCGCCACCCCCGCGCACGGCGTCACCTTCTCCATCTACGAGCGCGCCCGCAACGACACCTGGCAGTGGTTCGCCGCCCCGCCCTACTCCGACAACTACTCCTACATCCAGTCCCTCCTTCGCATCAGCGTCGCGCAACGCGTCAACCACTGGGACTGGCAGGCCGAGCTCGAGCAGACCTGGGTCGGCAATGTGCCCGATGACTCTGTCTCGCCCGTCAGCGCCCAGGGCCAGCTCGGTCTCGGCGGCACCTACTACGCCGCCAACGCCAACAACACCGAGCCCGTCGCCGCTTTCTTCAAGCAGGGATTCCTCCGCTACGACGGTGAGGGCGACAGGAACATCCGCCTCGGACGTTTCGAATTCTTCGAGGGCGTCGAGACCCATCCCAAAGACTCCACCATGCTCTGGCTCCAGAACAACCGCGTCCAGCAGCGCCTCATCGGCAACTTCGGATTCTCCGACGCCCTGCGCAGCTTCGACGGCGCCGACGCCCACTACGGCTCCGGCTCCTGGGACCTGACCGCCTTCGCCGGTCGCGCCGATCAGGGCGTCTTCAACATGAATGGCAATCCCGAGCTCAACGTCGACACCCAGTACCTGGCCTTCACCCGCTCCGCCGCCCACGGCCGCGTCATCGCCCGCGCCTTCGGCATCGGTTATCACGACGGCCGCACCGGCATCACCAAGTCCGACAATCGCCCCCTCGCCGTCCGTGAGGCAGATCACAGGAACATCCGCCTTGGCACCTACGGCGGCGACCTCGTCGCCACGCAGCCCGCCGGTCCCGGTGCCTTCGACTTCGTCTTCTGGGGCGCATTGCAGAACGGCAACTGGGGCGAACTAACCCAAAGCGCCGGCGCTGCCGCCCTCGAAGGTGGCTACCGCTTCACCAGCGTTCCCAGCACACCATGGTTCCGCGGCGGATGGTGGCGCTCGACCGGCGACAACGACAACACCGACTCGAAGAACAACACCTTCTTCCAGGTCCTGCCCACTCCGCGCGTCTACGCCCGCCTGCCCTTCTACAACGCCATGAACTCCACCGACTCCTTCGTCCAGCTCATCGACTCGCCACACAAAGGATGGGATCTCCGCAGCGATCTCCACTGGCTCGATCTAACCTCCGGCAAGGACCTCTGGTACCTGGGTGGCGGTGCCTTCGACAACAAGGTTTTAGGATTCACCGGCCGCCCCGCCAACGGACACACCTCGCTCGCCTCCGTCGCCGACATCAGCTCCGACTGGCAGGCCACCAAAAACGTCGCCTTGAATAGCTACTACGGCTACGGCTGGGGCAAGAGCGTTGTCGGTGCCATCTACCCCACCGGCAAAAATATCCAGCTCGGCTACGTCGAGCTCATCTACCGCTGGGGCATCACTTCCGGTACAGGCAAGAGCCAATAGCGTTCGCAGATGAACCGCGGTTGCACCTGATCGCCGTCCCTGGAGACGCGACCGGCCGGCGCCGCCCTACACATCCTGCACGCTCAGCGTCCGTGGATCCTTCACCCTCTGCATCAGCGCCGCCGCGATCAGCATGAAGATTCCGCCCGCAATGATTGCGTAAATCCGGTTGTTGCCGAGCAGATGGATCATGATCCACCCAAAGAACAGCGACGCCAGAATCTCCGGCGTGACAATGAAAAAGTTAAAGATGCCCATGTACACGCCGGTCCTCGCCGGGGGCAGGGAAGCGGCCAGCACCGCGTACGGCATCGACAACGTGCTCGCCCACGCAATCCCCACTCCCACCATCGTCAGCAGCAGCACGTACTTGTCGTGGATCGCCGCCACCGACATCAGCCCCAGCGCGCCGCACACAAGGCAAACCGTGTGCGTGTGTTTCCGTCCCAGCCTTCTTGCCATCGGCGCCAGCACGAACGAGAATCCGAAGCACACCGCCGAATACACCGCGAAACAGATTCCGCCCCATTCCACCCCCGCCTTATACAGCGGCGAGGCAGGATCCCTCGCGCCGAACACGTTGTGCGCCACCGCCACCGGGAAATACAGCCACATGCAGAACAGCCCCAGCCACGTGAACAGCTGCACCGGCCCCAGCTTCCGCATCGTGTCCGGCATTTCGGCAATCGCCGTCACGATCTCTCGCGCGTTCGCCGCCAGCCCCGCCCTCTGCGACTTCGCTCGGCGAAATGCCTCCAGATCGTCGGGCGGATACTCCTTCGTCGTCACGATCGTCCACAGCACCGCGCCCAGAAACACCGCCGCCCCGATATAAAACGACAGCCGCACCGTCGTCGGAACCACCCGCACGTCCCCTGCCGCCTGCCGCATCCGAAAAACATTCGTCAACAGCCACGGCAGCGCCGACGCTACCACCGCGCCCAGGCCGATGAACAAGCTCTGCACGGCAAAACCCGCCGTCCGCTGTCCTTCCGGCAGAATGTCGGCGACAAACGCGCGAAACGGCTCCATGCTCACGTTGATCGACGCGTCGAGAATCCACAGCATCCCCGCGGCCATCCACAGCGCCCCGCAGTTCG
>JASHPM010000250.1 GCA_030038115.1 Acidobacteriaceae bacterium
GACCCCGCGTGTTCTGTTTCGCAACCTGGGCAATGGAGCCTTCGAGGAAATCGAGACTGCCGGCGAAGGCATTGCCGCGCCCCACAGCAGCCGCGGCTGTGCGTTCGGAGACTTCGACAACGATGGCGATCTGGACGTCCTGATCGTGAACATGAACGAGCCTCCCTCGCTTCTGCGTAACGATCTGACCGGCAGCCCGAACTGGCTCAAGGTGAAGCTGGAGGGAGTCAAATCCAACCGCAGCGCGATTGGAGCACGAGTCCTGGCGCACTACGGAGCCAGGGTGCAGGCGCAGGCGGTTGTGAGCCAGTCCAGCTACTATTCATGCAACGATTCAAGGCTTCACTTCGGTTTGGGGCCGTTCGCCGTGGCCGACGTCGAGGTGTTTTGGCCGAGCGGGCTCCATGAGAAGTACAACCGGATTGCCGCCAATCGCCTGATAACCCTGCGGGAAGGGGCAGGTCCAGTTCCCAACCAGGGCTGGGCTCGCTAAGCCGATAAGAATCAGAGATATCTGGGAGTTTCCGGGCGGCAAGGGTTCACATGAGAGGGGTGTTTTCGGCAAATAGTACATCTGACCCATTGCTGATCGCACTTATGCGGAAATAGCATCACGGTGCCAGATGGAGTAAACGTTTACCACACGCAGGTGCTGACTATGCGTCGGCACCGCAACCCAAACTCTTTCAGGAGGGATCCATGGCCAGGACTTCTCGCCGTCTTGTCACGATTTGCACCTTCCTGCTGTTCGCAGCCGCCACCGCCTTCGCACAATTCACTGCCAGCATTCAGGGGGTCATCCAGGACCCCAGCGGAGCACGGATCGCCAATGCTAAGGTGCGACTTGTAAACAGCGCCACCGCTGTCAGCGCCGAAACCACCAGCGATTCCGGCGGCAACTACCGCTTCGTAAGCCTGGCTCCTGGAGACTACAGAATTGTCGTCGAAGCTGGCGGCTTTGCAAAAACTGAAGCGGACGTCGCTCTGCTGACCGAGCAGAACCTGAACTTACCCATCTCTCTGAAGGTCGGACCCGTCACTCAGGCGGTAACCGTCACCACCCAGGCTCCCATCCTCGATACCGCTGACGACCGCAATCAGCTGACTCTGGAAAACGAGGCGGTCGCCGAGTTGCCGGTACCGGGCCGCAATATGGTCACGCTCACGACCCTGGCGCCGGGTGTCTCCGGTCTGGGAACCGCCGGCGGCGGTGAGCCCGGCGCGGCCGGCACGCCGGGATCGGGGGTCGACAACTACTCCACGGAAACCCAGGTGGACGTCAGCGCCAATGGTCAGGGGCAGATGTCGAATATGTACGTCGTCGACGGCCTCGACGTGACCAGCGGCATTCGCCAGGGTGTGCTCAACCTGACGCCCAACCCCGACTCCATTCAGGAATCCGCCATCCAGGTCAACACCTACTCCGCTGAGTACACGCGGGCCAGCGGCGTCGAAGAGGTGATGACGACCAGGTCAGGTACCGATCGCTTCCACGGTACCGCGGCAGATTGGTTCTACTACCAGAACTGGTTCGCCACAACCCACTTCTCGGGGCCCACATATTTGCCTTTTCACGGCAACAACATGTCGTTTTCCGTGGGCGGCCCGATCATTCCGCATCACCAGACCTACGGTTTCTTTGCCATTGAGCCGCTGCGCTCATCCTTGTCGACAAGCGGTTCGCTTACTTACCCCGATCCGGCGTTCGTGAGCTATGCGCAGAACGCCCCCAACCTTCCCGTCCCGCTCGCAAACACGGTGGGAACCGCGATCATGAGCACCTACCCTCCTCAGCATGTGTCGAATGTCGTGCCCACGACCGCACAGACCTACTTTGGCAACGACACGAGCGGAGTTCCTATATGCCAGTCGCAGCCGGCGCAGGTCGACGATATTCCCTGCTCTCTGGCGATGATGGACACAGCCATCTACGACGCCACGTCGATTCGCAACGGGACACAGTGGTTCATACGCGCCGACAAGGACTGGGCGAAGGACAGAATCTACGGGAGCGTGTATCGCACCACGCTGACCGCCGGTACGCCCGAGGCGATTCCCGCCTTCTCCTCTCTCGACAGCTACTGGGAACGCGCGTTTCAGTTCAACTACGTGCATACGTTTTCCACCAGCTGGGTAAACGAGGGCATTTTCGGCGCCAGCCGCGTCCAGGGCGAGGAGGGCTTCGCCCCGAACTACTCCGTTCCCGATGTCTCCGTCACCGGAATCAGTCAGGGATATGGAACCGGATTCGCGCAGGGCGACTTCATCCAGAACAACTATCACTGGCGCGATGTACTGACCCACGTTCGCGGCGCCCATGCTCTCCGCTTCGGCTACGAGGGTTGGTATGGCGACGACGTAGAGCCCTTCCAGGGTCCGTGGTCCCAGCCCACTTTCACTTTCGACAACCTGCTCGCCCTGGCCGAGGATCATCCTATCCAGGAAAACCACGTGTACTACAACCCCCAGACCGGCCAGGCGCAGTTGTGGTCCTGGGACGCGGCATCCCGGACCTGGGGTTTGTTCGCCGAAGACACGTGGAAAGCAAAAAAGAATCTCACATTGACCCTGGGTTTGCGCTGGGATGACAGCGGCAATCCGTGGTCCAAGAGCTCGACCACCGTATTCGGCAACTTCTATCTCGGAACCGGATCCACGTTCCAGGACCAGGTCGCGAGCGGGTATACGAAGGCCACACAGAACGCCCTTGAGGGTGCCGTCACCGATTTGTGGAGTCCACGGATTGGCTTCGCCTGGGACGCGACCGGGAAGGGCAACTCGGTGCTGCGCGGCGGGTTCGGCATTTTCAACAACTGGCTGACTCAGGCGAACGTGCAGGAAGAGTTCCGCGGCAGTCCCCCCGGAGAAATTGAACCGACCTTTGGCCCATCAGTTTTGCTCGCGCCGGGTGTGGATTACTTTCATCTGGGAAGCGGAAATACGCCTCCCTTTGGTTTTAATACTGCCGGCGACTACCCTCCATTGTGTTCAACACCCCCCTGTCTCAATGCCCAGGGAGGCGTTGCGGGGGCTAACTTCCCGATTGGAGGTGTCAATCCCCACCTGCAATCGCCCAAGGCCAACATCTGGTCCGCTACTTTCCAGCAGAAGTTGTGGACCCAGTATGCGGCCAGCGTTGGTTATGCCGGCTCGCACGGCTATAACATGGTTGGAGGCGGCGATACCGCCGGGATTGTTAGCTATGGCCAGTCCATTAACGCCTATGCGCTTGACCTGTACGATCACAACAGTTTGACGCCGACGCGCCTGAATTCCAGCTTCGGCACGATTACCTATACCACCAACGACCGTTACAGCAACTACGAGAGCGTCTTCTTCGATTTCAACGGGCGGTTCGCACGGGGCGGTTTCCTGGATGCGTCCTATACACGTTCGAAGTCTCAGGACGATGCAAGCAACTATCCTGCGGAGTCGACCCCGAGTACCTACTATGGGCCGTCTCCCTGGGATGTGCCTAATCGTTTCTCGCTCTCTTTGAACTACAACCTCAGGGGGCTGAACGGCGGACATGGCGCCGTGGGGCACCTGACCGGAGGATGGGGAGCCAGCGGAACCACCATATTCCAGTCCGGCTATCCACAATTTGTCAGCACTACCGCCCAATTTGTTGCGCTCTGCGCTGATGGCACCAACTCGAGTCTGAACCCGACAGGATGCCCCACGGCGGCCAACCCGATGCAAAAGGCTTTCGGCCCGGGAAGCGGCGATTACAACGTTGACGGAGAGACCACCAATACTCTGGCCAGCGTTGTTACCGGAGGCCTGGATTACCCCGATGTCTCGACCTACCACCAGGGAACCTCGAAGAGCGCATTTCTCCACGGGGTTTTCTCGGCCGGGCAGTTCACCACGCCCGCGTTTGGGACAGAGGGCAACGAGAAAGCCATGCAATTCCGCTCTCCGAATTATGAGGACAGCGACCTGAACGTGTATAAAACAACAGCCATTGGTGAAGGCGTTAACTTCCAGGTGCGTTTTGAGTTTTTCAACGTCTTCAACCGCGTGAACCTCACCAACTTCGATTCCGACCTGGCCGACCAGGGCAGTACTTTCGGCCAGGCCAGATCCCAGCAACTGCCACGCAACTGGCAGCTCGGCGGGCGACTTACTTTCTAACCCAACCTGCGGAAGCCCGCCCCTGCCTCCCGGCGGGCTTCCGCTCGTTTGGCAAGAGAAAGCAACAGTTTGAAAAACGCCCGGCGTTTGCCGGGCGTAAGATTCTTTGCTTGTGGTGGTGCAGCCTCCGTAACTACGCGATGTGCGGCACCGTCCGCCTGGTCGCCGATGCGCCTTTTCCGCAGAACTCGTATCGTCCTGCTCAGCGGACTATTGCTTTCTCCTGCCTTTTCTCAAACCACAGATCCACTCGGTGTGATCGGTTCCGCCTTGCACGAAAAGGAATACACCCGAGCGCTCGAATTGCTTCGCCCCGCCCTCGAGCGTTCGCCTTCCGATCCGCGCTTGTGGGCAATGCAGGGCACGGCTTATGCCGGCAGCGGAAATACCCAGGAGGCGCTGGCATCGTTTCACAAAGCTCTGCATATCTCGCCAGACTACCTGCCCGCACTCCAGGGGGCCGCTCAAATTGAATACGACCGGGCCGATCCGGCAGGCATTTCCTTGCTGGAACACATCCTGCGGCTTCGTCCTGGCGACACCACCGCCCATGGCATGCTGGCAGTGCTTGAGTATCAGCAAGGCAACTGCGCCGCGGCATCGACACACTTTGAAAGCGCCGCGCCCCTCTTCGCATCGCGGCCTCCGGCCCTTCATGCCTGGGCGGCCTGTCTCGCCCGGATGCAGCAATATGACAAAGCGGTCTCGGTGCTTCAGCAGAGTCTTTCTCTGCATCCCGATGATCGTCATGAGTGTCAGGTTCTCGCATCCGTCGAGATCCTGGCGAAGCACCCCCAGGACGCTCTGAACGTTCTGTCCCCGCTGCTGGGCGACAACCCGGACTCACTTACCCTCGAGTTGGCCTCTGATGCCTGGGAGCGTACGCATGACACGGACAAAGCTGTCGATGCATTGCGCCAGGCAATCCTGCTCGACCCCCAAAATGTGAGCCTCTATGTCGATTTCGCCACTCTCGCGGCCAGGCATCTGTCCTTCCAGGTTGGAATTGGTGTCGTCGACGATGGGATTGTCCTCCAGCCAAAAGCAGCGCCTTTGTACTTTGCGCGTGGCATGCTTTATGTACAGCTCGGCAATTACGACAAGGCGCAGTCTGATTTTGAAACCGCCTACCAGCTCGATCCAGCACAGTCACTGACCCTCGCTGCCCAGGGTTTGGCGGCCGCTCAGCAGAACGATCTTGCCCGTGCTCTCACCGCCGTCCAGAAACAGTTGGCGCGCACTCCCAGCGACCCGATCTTGCTCTACGTCGAGGCCGACGTGCTGTCTCACCAGAGTGCTGGCCCTGCGACACCCGAATTTCAGCTGGCTTTGCACTCCGCGGAAAGGGCAGTCGCACTGCGGCCCACTCTCGGCCCGGCGCGCAGCGTGCTGGCGAAACTCTATCTTCAGGCGGGACGGTATCAGGATGCTGCACTGCAGTGCCGCAAAGCGCTGGAGATCGACCCGGACGATCAGACCGCGGTGTATCGCCTCATCCAGGCACTGAGAAATACCGGTCAAAAGGGGGAGATTCCGGATCTGCTGAAGCGCCTGGCGCAGCTGCGCCAGCAGGCGACGCAGAACGACCGAGCGCAGTACCGCTATTCACTCATCGAAGACACTGCGCAGCCCAGGTAGGCTGCGACAGCACAGGCCTGTGAAGATGGCGGCGGGTGCAGTCACCGTGGCTTTACCGAAATTGCTCTACCACGGCCGCAATATCCTTCTCCCCGTAACCCGCCGCTATTGCATTCTCGAAAACGCGGAGAGCAGCCTTGGCTGTGATGGCATCGATTCCCTGATGCGCGCCCTCCGCGGCGGCATACCGCAGGTCTTTCGCCATCAGTTGCAGGGCAAAGTTGGGTTCGTACTGGTGCTTCTGCATCCGCTCCCCAACCACTTTCACGAGCGGACTGCCGGGGGCTCCCTGTGTAAGCACACCCACGGCTTTCCCGGGTTCGAGACCGCTTCGCTCGATCATCGCGAGAGCCTCGGCGAGCGACGCCAGCTGCACTCCGCACATGAAGTTGTTGATCAGCTTCATGCGTGCTCCGCTGCCCGTGGGTCCCAGATGAAGCGTTTCGCGTCCCATGCAGCGCAACGCCGGAGCAACCCTTTCGAGCCCCTCCCTCGAACCACCCGCCAGAAAAAGAAGCTGGCCCGCGGCTGCCTGCGGCTTGCTCCCCGTCACCGGCGCGTCCACCAGCATCAGTCCGCGCGCTCGCGCTGCCTTGTCCAGCTCTTCGATCCAGTCCACCGTTACCGTGCTTGACTCCACCAGCGTAGCGTTGGCCGGCGCGGCCGCGAGGGCCCCATCATTGCCCAGCCAGACTGCACGGCAAGCCGCATCGTCGGCCAACATGCTGAAAACGATCTCTGCGTCTGCCGCCGCCTGCGCCGGAGAGCCGGCCAGTGCGGCGCCCAGGTCCGCCACAGGCCGCGCCTTCTCGCGAGTTCGGTTGTAAACGGTCAGTGAATACCCGGCAGCGAGCAGCCGCGCGGCCATTCCCGATCCCATCAGTCCAAGTCCCAGAAATGCAACTTTCGTAGGTTCCATACTTGTCATCGGTTATGTTAGCGGACGAGCTTCTACCGGAGATTCCGCCCGCTCCTCGATTCTCACCGGGTTGCGCAACGCACGGCCAAAGCCCTCAAACTTCACTTCCATCACGTCCCCGTCTTTGAGCTGAATACCATGTCCAAAGCTGAGAGAGTGCGCGCCGAGAAAGTGGACGTGAACATCGCCTGGCCTGCGGTGCAGCGCAAACTTAAAGTGATGGTGTTCGAGATTGCGCAGGCTGTGGCACATGTGGCGCTCCCCGGTTGCGATCTCCCCGGTCCATACGACGCTGTCGCCTCGCTCGATGCTTACTCGGCCGGGTACAGATTGAAATTCCGCGTTCACGACCAGCTCCGGACCCAGGGAACAGGTTCGCAGCTTCGATCCAGCCAGATTGAGATAGTTCTTCTTCTCGAACTGATGATCGGAAAACTCATTGCCCGTCGCCATGCCCACGCGCCAGGGCTGCCCATCAGGTCCAATCAGGTACAGGCCGGCCACTTCCGCTTCTTCTCCGCCATCCTCCGCATAACCCGGAACCAGCAGCGGCTCGCCATGAGCGCGGAGCGCAGAACCATTACCCTTATAAAACCACTCCGGCGCAATTCCAACTGCGTTCTTCCCTGGCCGCCCGCCCTCCATTCCCCACCGAAACATCTTCATGCTGTCGGTTAATTCCTGCTCGCTGCGCCCATGCATTTCATCCCGGTCTGCCGCGCTGCCGGAATGGGTCAACCCGGTCCCGGAAACGATGCATCGCGCCGGCTCCTGCGGATGATCGAGCGGCGGCATCAGTCGCCACCCTCCCTTGCCCTGGTGGATCGTGTTGTAGTCGAGCACTTCTTCGCCACGCTGCCGCGCGACCAGCGCCGTTAGCCGTTCCCCGCTGCGGATGGCCTCCCAGGCGAGCGCATAGACCGACTCACAGTCGCGAAGAACACGCAGGCCGGGCTCCTGCACCTCGGCCACCACGCGCTTTGCTCCCCCACTCAGCTGCACCAGCCGCATCGTGATTCCTCTCCATCACTCAATCACCTGAAATTGTGCGAGCTGTTCCTCATTGATCGTGAGCCCGAGGCCAGGAACGCTGTCATCCAGATTGATAGATCCGTCTTCTGGCTTGGGCTCGCCATCGAAGATGTACCAGAACAGCTCATTGCCCACCTCCACATCGACCGGGGGAAAAAATTCGGCCATGGGAGAGTTAAGGCTCGCCATCACCACGTGGAAATTGTGCATTTGCCCGGCATGCGGCACAACCGGGACGCTGAAGGCCTCGGCCATAGCGGATATCTTGCGGGCCTGGCTGATGCCACCCACTCGATTCGTATCGAACTGGATGTAATCGAGCGCGTGCGCCTCCAGCAGATCGCGAAAGCCGTAAATCGTGAATTCGTGCTCTCCACCTGCGATAGGAACCCTCCCGTACGAGCGCAGCTCAGCGTATCCGCGCACATCGTCGGCGATCACCGGCTCTTCCAGCCAGCGAAGGTGAAACGGCTCCAGCAGCGGTAACATGCGCTTCGCATAATCCAGGGTCCAGCCCATGTAGGCGTCCGCCATCACGTCGATGTCGTCTCCGACCGCATCCCGTACCGCCCGCACCAGCTCGATGTTGCGCCGCATGCCTTCCGCCCCGTCGTTCGGACCCCATCCGAAACGCAGCTTCATCGCCTTGTAACCCTGGGCTTTGTACTCCTGCGCTTCGGCTGCCATGGTTTCCACCCCGGTGTTGTAGAGGCGGCTCGCGTACACGGGGATGCTCGGTTTGGTTCTTCCCCCCAGCAGCCGGAAGACGGGCTGCTTCGCGGCCTTGCCCAGCAGATCCCAAAGCGCAATGTCCACGGCGCTGATCGCTGTCATGCCGATGCCCTTGCGGCCGAAGGCCATCGTGTTGCGGTACATGTGCTGCCACAGAAACTCGATGTCCCAGGGATTCTGGCCGAGCAGCAAAGGTTTCAGATAATGATCGATCACCTGCTTGGTCACCAGCGGAGCCAGAGCCGCATTGCCGATGCCCACCAGCCCATCGTCCGACTCCACTTCCACGATGAGCCATCCATGGAACGTGAACGTCTTCATCGACGATTGGGGCAACGCCAGCAGATCCATGGGATTGGTGCAAAAGTGTGGCGGCAGTGGCTGCGTTTCTCCGGTCCACTGCACGGCCCGGGTGCGTACCTGACGAATCTTCATGGCAGAACCAATCCTCCATTGCTTGAGAGAGACGGGAACGTAGGCGCACGCAGAGTACCGGACGTGAGCAGAATAATGCCGAATGCGATGAGGTGAAGGCTGCCCGCCAGCAGGAACAATGTGCCATAACCGGCGCCGTGCTTGAGTAACTCTCCCGCAACCATGCCAAACGTTGCTCCGCCCACAGCCCCGCCAAAACCGATCAGCCCCGCGACCGAGCCGACGGAACCAAGAGGAAAGATGTCTGCGGGCAGGGTCATGATGAGTCCGGACCAGGACTGCTGGCCAAAGAAGACGACACTAAACAGCAGCAGCGCAAGCGGAATCGGCGCCCTGGGCACCAGCATCACGGCAGGCATCAACGCGGCGCTCACCCCGAGGGCTGCTTTGCGCGAATAGTTCAGCGAGTGTCCTGCCCGCATCAGGCGGCTTGAAAACCAGCCGCCCAGAAAGCTTCCCACTCCTGAGGCCGCATAGGGGATCCAGCCGAAGTAACTCACATGGCGAATATCGAAGCCGCGCGCATCATACAAATATTTCGGCAGCCAAAAAAGATAAAAGTACCAGGCGGAGTCACTCAGGAACTTAGCCGCTGCTAAACCAAGTACCTGGCGCGATCGCAATAGTCTGGCCCAGGGCATGGATAACGCCGCCTCGGTGGCTCCCGCGGTCGCCGCCGGACGCTCACCATGGGAACTGGCCAGCCACCAAACTGTCCACAGGAGACCCAGTCCGCCGGACACGAAAAACACTTCCCGCCAGTTTCCAAGCCATAGAATCAGTCCGACCAGGGGCGGTGCGATAACAGAGCCAATCGCGGTACCGGCATTGATGATTCCCATGCCGGTTGATCGTCGATCGGCTGGCAGCCATTCCGCCACCACCCGCGTTGCTGCGGGAAACCCACCGCCTTCGCCTGTGCCCAGCAGCAGCCGCGCCGCCAACAGCAGCGCCATCCCTCTCGCCAGCCCCTGCAAAGCACATGCGAGCGACCACCAGACCATGATGATGGCAAATCCCTTCCGCGTGCCGATCGTATCCAGCAGTTTGCCCCCTCCCACATACAACAGCGCATATGTGACGAGGAAAGCCGTCTGGAGCGATGCGAATTGTACGTCGGAAATGGGAATACTATGCTGAATCGCAGCAATCGCTACCGGCAGCGTCTGACGATCGAAGTAACTGATCGCGATTGCCGCGGTAACGAGTGCGACGACATACCACGCCCGGGATGCTGGCAGCAACACTCTCCTCTTACCCCTCTATAACTGGACTATGGTCGTCTGCCCGCTGAGAGTTACAGTCCTGGTCGTCTTTCCAGCGACTTCAATCCGGATCCGCATCCCCCGCGAGAGCCTGCCGCGCGGATCGCGAACGAGTCGAAGTGTCTCGCCGCCGTCGTCCCAGGTGCATTCGATCCTCGCGAACTCTCCTGTCTCATAACGGAAGCTGGTTCCATCGTCCTCGTACCAGCTGAACCTACCGTTCGCGCCCGGGTAGACCTTCAGCGTCACCGGCTCGTCGTTCGGTTCCAGGGCATATTGCCGGACAGGCCCCATTGGCACGATGGCTCCGGCGCGGACGTACAGCGGCAGGGTTTCCAGATCGACATCCCGCGTAATTTCCTTCCCTCCTTCCACGCGCTCGCCACTCCAGAAATCCCACCACATCCCCGCAGGCAGGTAAGCCGTTCGCTGCTTCGCCGCCTTCTCGAGGACCGGCGCCACAAGAAAATGATCTCCCCAAAGATACTCGTCATCCACCAGGGCCGTCCTTGCATCCTCGGGATACGCGATCCACAGTGCGCGCATGAGCGGCAGACCCGTCCTGTGTCCTTGTTCAACACTGGAGTAAAGATACGGCACTAACTGGTATCGCAGGTTGAGATACTTCCGGCAAATAACTTCCACGCCGGCATCGTGCAGGTCGTCCGCGGAGGGCCAGTTGGGATTCTGATCCTGCGTTCCCTCCAGCGGCCCGGGCACGCCCAGGTTCCAGCCCCATGGCAGCCTGAGTTTCCATGCCCGGCCGTGCGAGCGGAACAGCGGACAAAAAGCGCTGAACTGAAACCACCGCACATATAGCTCGGGAGTAAGTTCGGCGGTAGGATAAAAACCGCCGGTATCCGTGCCCCAGTAAGGAATGCCGGAAAGTCCCATATTGATCCCGATCATCACCTGCGCCGCCAGCGTCTTCCATGTCGACGCGATGTCGCCTGACCATATCCATCCAAACCGCTGCAGGCCGGCGTATCCATTGCGATGCAGCGCAAAGGGTCTTTGATCGGCATGCACCTTGCGCGGCCCATCCCAGTACATCTGGTTGCGCTCCAGCCGCGCATCGACGGATAGGCGATCTCCTTCATCCGGCCACCAGCCATCGACACCCGCCTCCTCCACTGGCACATGCATAGCCCAGTAAGGAACCGCGTCTCCCGCCGATTCCACTGCCGATCCTGTATCTGCGACAGTTCCATGAAAATCGTAGGGCGGCACCACATGCAGCACCACCTTAAAATGTTCCGCGTGCAGCTCGCTCAACATCTCCTTCGGATCCGGAAAGACATCTGCGTTAAATGTGAAGGATCCATGACCGGTATTCCAGCCGGAAGGACAGAATCCGGTCCCGAGGTAGATCAGTGTGTCACAGGGTAGGCCTTTCTCGCGAAATGTCTTCGCGACGCCTAATATCTCCTCCCGGCTCGCCAATGTCCGGTGAGATTGCTGATATCCCAGAGCCCACAGGGGCGGAAGATGCGGAAATCCCGTTAGCTCCGCATAGCCGCGTAAAATGTCCGCTGGCGTGTCCCCGAGAACCACATAGACATTCCGTGTGGAAGTAGCAACCGGGGAGCGAACCGTGCCCATAGCTCCTGTAAGATCGACGGTCCCGAGCGGTTGCCCGATGAAGATTCCCCAGCCTTCCGCACTCATGATCCAGGGGATGGGCATACGCGCTCCGAACGTCTCCAGATCCGGCGAATATTGCCCATTCCTCATATCGTCTCGCGTGCCGCGGCGGTCGAAAGGGTGCACTCCTTCCCCCAGACCGAAGAGCGGCGCATTCCCCAATCTGAAGCGAACAGCGGTGCTGTCCGTATCGAACTGGATCTCCTGCCGTAGACCACGCCCCGCCTCCCGGACCTCAATCCGCAGCGGGTTTTCCTGGACCTCGATGTTGTACTTGCCCCAGCCCAGCTTTTGGGCGCTGGAAATTTCAGGCCTGCTTGTCGGAGTCACGTGACTCCGATCCACCACGCCGAGCTCATGAACGGGAGGCGTGGCATTCACAGGCGCAATGCTGATCCGTAGCACGCGCGGAGTTACAGCGGTGAGGCTGAAGTTGACCTTCCCCGGTTCTCCCACCTGCGGGGCGAAGGTCCCCGCTGCGAGTAGTTGCTTCTCGAACAGCAGTTGTGCCGCTCCAGCCCCGAATCCGGCCAGAACTGATCTTCGAGTTATAGCTGCGGTCATACCTCTCCTGTTACAAATCCATTTCTAATAACTTGAAACGAATCTGGCCCCTCCTGTTTCTCCTGCGCAAAGCTATGCACTCGGCTGCCAGCCGGGATGTCCTTCCGTGACGGTAATGTAGCGGTCGACGGGCAGACCGGTGAAGCGCTGACGGCTGCCGCCCGGCCCGGGCCATTCCACTTCCAGCCAGTCGATTTGCGATCGAGTGCCGAGGCCAAGCACCATGCGCGGGTCATGCGAGGAGAGATAGCTGCCGCCGCCCACCCGGCTGCGGTGGCGTACGAGTTCGCCGCTCTTCCAGGTGACTTTGGCGCCGATCGCGTCGATGTTGGATCGAGTGCCGATGAGTCGCAGGCCGAGCCAGTGATTGTCGCCCCCGGCGTTGTTTTTGAGCAGCAGTGGGGGCCCATCATTGGTAGTCACAAGCACGTCCACTGCGCCGTCGTTATCGAAATCCCCAAGAGCGAGCCCGCGGGCCGCGAGGAGCTGGGCAAAGGCCGGCCCGGCCAGATCGCTGGCGTTTTTCCACGATCCGGCTTTCTGCTCGAAGAGGAGCAGAGGCTGGCGGTAGCGGAGCTCGGGATGATGCTGCTGGATCACAAGGTCCGGATGGCCGTTGGCAATCACCAGGTCAAGCTCGCCGTCATTGTCGAAGTCGAAGAACTTCAACCCCCAGCCGCTCATCAGCTCGGTAGTGGCGCCGATCGGTGTGCGAAGCGAGACGTCGTCGAATCCGCCCTGATGGTTGTTGTGATAGAGCGAGTACATCTCGTGGTCAACGTTGGTGACGAAGAGATCGATCCAGCCGTCCTGATCGTAGTCGGCGGCATCCACGCCCATCCCCGAGCGGGCGACACCGAAAGGATTGTAGGCCACTCCCGCGAGGAATCCGCTGTCCACAAAGCGGCCGCCGCCCTGGTTCATGAACAGGGGATTGGGTGCGGTGTCGCTGCCGACGAAAAGGTCCATGTGCCCGTCGTTGTTAAGGTCCGCGGCCACCGCACCCCAGGCTTTGGCCAGGGAGGCGGCAATCCCGGATTCGCGGCTGACGTCGGTGAACGTGCCGTCGCCGTTGTTATGGAAGAGCCAGCTTGGCATCGGTTTGTAAACGCTGGGCTTGCAGTAGTAGCCCTGGCCGGGGTCGTGGCCGCCACACCAGACATTTTTCTCCTTGCTGAAGTCGGCGAAGCGGCAGACGAACAGGTCCAGCCGCCCATCGTTGTCGTAATCGAACCACACTGCGCTGGTCGCCCATCCCGGAGCTGCGACGCCGGCTTTTGCGCTCACGTCGGTAAAGGTGCCGTCGCCGTTGTTGTGGTACAGGATGCTGCGGGGGTATTGCGTTACGTAGAGGTCGGGCAGGCCGTCGCCGTTGTAGTCGCCCACCGCGACGCCCATGCCGTAGGCGTTGCCGGAAACCCCGGCCTTCTCGGTGACGTCGGTGAACGTGCCATCCCGGTTGTTGCGGTAGAGCGCATTGCGAAGTGGCGTCGGGGGGGTGTAGAAGTCGCACGGACCGCTGTTCACGAGGTAGATGTCCATCCAGCCATCGTTGTCGTAATCGAAAAACGCGCAGCCGGCGCCGACGGTTTCCGGGAGATACATATTGGGAGAAAGGCCGGCGGTGTGAGTCCACGTGATGCCGCTGCGCTCCGCAGGCACGGCTTCGAACCATGGCTGCGTCTGCCCCCCGGCAAGCGCGCGTGCCAGCGGAGAAGAAGAGAACAGGCCGAGCGCGGAGGTGCGGACGAAATCTCTTCGGGAGAAACGGCGCCGATCTCGCTGGCTGCTTGAAGACATCAGAGTCGAAGCGGCTTCGCCGGGATTGCGGCAGCGGCCGTGCGTTGCGTGTGCAGGGGAATCGCCATCACTGGACGGGATGTCCCTGCGTGGTGTCCATGGTTTTCGAGCGGGCGGCAGCCTCAGCCTGGAGGGCCATTTCCCGGCGCGCCCCGGCCTGATCGCCGGTGTGGGCGTCGGCGATAGCAAGCTGGTAATGGCCGGAAGGGTCATCGGGCTCGAGCTGAACGTAGTGCTGGAGAGGCG
This sequence comes from Acidobacteriaceae bacterium, assembly GCA_030038115.1. GTDB lineage: Bacteria > Acidobacteriota > Terriglobia > Terriglobales > Acidobacteriaceae > Palsa-343. Next base: position 14,413 of record JASHPM010000250.1, read on the forward strand.
GCTTCGCGTCAGCAAAGCGGCCGCTCGCAGCAAGAGACATGCCGAGGGCCAAATAAGCCTCGGAAAAACCGGCATCCAGGTGAGCCGCCCGCGTAAAGTGGTCGATGGCAACACTCCAGTCGCCCTTGCGGCGGGCGAGTTCGCCCAGAACGAACTCGGCGGACGCGTTGGTGGGATCGACAACGACTTCCTTCTCGAACTCCGCCTGGGCCGCGTCCGTGGGGCCCGCGTCACCTGCCTCGGCGAGCGCGATCTGGCCAAGGCGGTAGTGAATGCCGGGAACGTTGGGGTGATCCTTCAGGATGTCGCGGTAGATGGTGGCAGCCTGATCCTCCTTGCCCTGCGATTCGAGGCTTTCGGCCTCAAGGCGGTGCGCCTGGTACGAGGTGGGATCTTTCTCCTGCAACACCCTGGCGGCGCGCATAGCCAGGTCAGAAAACATGTGAGTCTGAATGTAGAGGACTTCCGGATCGCCGGGGGATTCGCGCTGCAGGCGGAAGAGCGTATCGGCGGCCACCTGCTGATCGTCGACCGCCATGGCACAGCGAACCTCCGCCATCTCGCCGCGGTAGCGAAGAGCTTTGTCCGTCACGTGAGGGAGACCGCGTTCCAGAAGAGGGAGGGCCTCCGTGCAGCGGCCGGTTTCGACAAGCTGGATGCCCTGCTGAACGGAAGCGCCCGTGGCCGTGATCTGCGCACAGACAGCTGCACCGGGAAGCGCGGCAGCGCAGAGAAGAGAGAGATTCCTCACTGCGCCTCCAGCGATCATGGCTGCACTCCGTTATTCATGCGATCGATGCATTGCCGTCGAGGCTGCTTTGAGCACGATCTCGACGGGCTGTGGTCCGAGCGGGACAACCCATGCGCCGCGCTCCAGGGAGAACGGCTCGACGGGCTGGTAGCGGCCCGTGCCGGCGACGGCGGCAGGCTGCTCAAGGCGCAGGTATGCTGCCGGAGTGATGTCGCTTCCGGGGTCGAGAGTAACGCGGACAACGCCGCCATGAAGGTTGAACTGCACATGGCGGATGCGCCCCGCATCGAGCGTGATCCAGAGACCGGCCGGCGCGAGGTAAACGCGGCTGCGGGCGGCATCGAGAGGCGCGACGCCAATCTCGCCATGGCTGTCCTGCAGAACCCCGCCAAAGCAGAGCCATCCCAGAACGGGATCACGCACGACATATGTCGCCGTATTGACAGCGAAACCCCAGAATCCTGAACCATAATCTCCCGAGTACGGCTCGCCCGCGAGCATGTCAGGGAAGGCGTGAAAGGCGGCCGAACCAAATCCGTTCTGGTCGATATTACTCAGTTCACCCATGGTTCCGCCATAGGCGACGCGCAGCAGATAGAGATCGGAGGGATGAGCGCGCCAGGCGGTGAGCAGCGGCACAGCATTGATGCCGGAGCCATAGTGATGTAGCTGGCGCTCGAGACGGCGAACCTTGCCGGCGTAGAGGAAGTCCCAGTAGCGGCGGGCACTGCCGTTGTACCCCCAGCTCGGGATCGTGGGGTCGTATCCGAGGATGGCGTCGATGCTGGTCTGCGCTTTCGCGTCGAATCCAAAATGCTTCGTCCAGGCGTAAACCTCTTCCTGGCCGGTGGAGTCCCAGGGCATCTCGCTGGCGAAGGGATACTCTTCGCTGTTCCAGTGTTCGGCGCGCCGCCGCATGGCGGCCTCCAGCTGATCGGCGTCGGCCGTCATTCCTTCGCGCCGCAGAGCCTGAAGAATGTACAGGAACACATCGCCTTCCATCTGGCCGAACTGAGCGTAGTACGGGGCCAGGCGCGTCATGGCCATCGACGTTTCGTATGCCTGCTCCAGATACCACTGCCACGGATGATCGGTCACCAGGCCAGGATAGTCGCGGGCGAGCCCGTACATCACCCAGTAAGCCGATGCGACATGCGGATAGTCGTAGGAGCGATCGACGGCTTCCGACGCCTTCATGCTCCAGCTGGCCCAGCTTTTCCAGTCAAAGCTGCTGTTGTAGAACCCAGGCGGAAATTGGTCGGGCTGGTAATAAAAAAGGCTCTTCCGGACGCCGTATTGTGCGGGGCCGTCTTTGTACTGGATCCCGCCCCAGAGCACCCCGTCGACGAACTGTTGCAGTTGCGCGACCTCCTTCGGGTTGGGCGCGATAAGTTCCTTCATGAACAGGGCGAGCCATGATCCGGCGCCGGCTTCGTCGCTGAGACCCGCGATCCAGACACGATTGTCCTGGGTCACCTGGCGCTGTGCCTGGTTGTCATATGTGATGGCGGAAGGCGCGCGGTGGAAGGGATCGGCGGAGTCGGTAAACCATTGTTCAGTAGTAAGGAAATGTCCGAGGTCGGCAACGGCCTCAGACTCCGGCTTGATTACGCGATAGGCGATGGTCTGTACCAGACCGTTTCTATAAGTGATGGTGAGCCGCGCGCGTCCCCAGATCTTCCCCTGCAGGGTGTAGCTGCGCCAGCCGCCAGGAGTGGCCGGCGCGTTCCGCACTTCGATGGCGCCCTCGGGATCGACCTCCATGGAACGGACCGGTTCGCTGTAGTTCAGGAACAGGTGACCCTCCAGATCCGTCGGCAGGATGTAGCCTGGCACGCCCACGGCGACGGGACGACCGTTGGCGGCGAGTGTCTTCTCTATATCGGGAATGGAGCCGGCAAGCAGGAAGCGGAGCGCGTAGACCCGCGACTGGCCCGGCTGCAGGGTGAAACTCGTGGCTGGGTTCCACGGCTGCGCATTCCTCCACTCGTTCTGCTGGTAGGCTGCGCTGTACACCATCCACTCGTAGAAGCCTTCGAAGGTGATGCCGCGCGGCGTCGGGTCGTGGGCCATCTGGAGGTGGTCAGGCCTTTCGCTGAGGATCGGGTTCCAGGCCTCGAAGGGTGTATGGCCGTCCGGCACAATCAGCAGAGCCGGCCCGTGTCCGTTCAGCCGCGTAGCCTGGACGTAGCCGGCGTTCTCGCCGATGTAGGGATCGTAGAAGCTGCAGATAGAGTGCGCCTCCGCGAGGGTACGGTCGGTCATGATGTTGTCGAAGATCATCGGGATCCCGAGGGAGCCGATCTCGACCGGCTGCTGCGTCTTGTTGGTGAGAGTGAAGCGAAGAATCAGCTGGCCGCGATCCACCGCCCAGGCGCGGAGAATCCTAAGCGGAATATCCGGCGGCAGGGTAGGCGCGAGGTCCGCCGCAGCGAGCATATTTCCTGAAGCGGGGAGAGCCGTGACTGGTTCGCGTGCCAGCGCGGTGGAGTAGTCCTGCCAAGGGCCGGAAGAGCCGGTGCGCAGGCGCAGGTCGAGGTCACCCAGGTGATAATAGCCATTCTGCGAACGCTCGACGAGCTGATCGCCGGGGGTGAAGTCGAACCCGTTTGCTCCTTTCGGAAGGAGGGCCGCGACGGTCTGCGAGGAGCGAACCAGTTTCAGCGTGAACTGTGGCGCGTCCAGGGAGACGATGCCTTCATGGAGCATCGGTCCAGGACTCACATGGGCAGGCGATGCTTGCCCCTGTCCCGAGGCGAGCGGCGCAATGCTGAGGATTGAGAGCATAGCAGCTGCTCGGGAAAGAACGAATGAAGGGCGACCTCCCAGGGGCCGAGACATTCTGCTGGTCAGACGAGAGCCCGATTGCAGGAATTCGGGCTTACTCCTGAGCGTATTTAACATCTCCTCACAGAATCCTCAAGTCTGGGCTGGCGCACAGACAGCATAAGTCGCCGTTCGGGAAAAAGCAGCCGGACGCCACCGAGGGCGTCCGGCACGGAGGCTCAGTTAGAAGGTGAAAGTGCCACGCATCTCAATGGTTCGCCCAAACCCGAGACCCTCATTGGTGGGCGAGCCTTCGGCGAAGGTGTAATCCTGAATTCCGGAATCGAAATTCGAGGGGAACCCGGCAATGTTCGACCCGAAACCATCCGCATTTCCGAAGACCGGATGATTCCAGAGATTGATGAAGGAAGCCTGCAGGTTAAAGTTCAGCGCTTCGTGGATCGGGATTCGCTTGGTAAATTCCACGTCCTGGAAGAACTGTCGTGGCCCATGGAGGTAGAGGTGCTGACCAAACGTTCCAGGCGTGATGTTCGGCGTAATGTAACTCGAGTTAGCGCCGCCGCCCGCTGCGCTGACCAGGTACTTCGGGTCGATCAGGTTGGCGTACCCCTGCCCAGGAACCTGGTGAACGCCGATGGCGCTCTGCAGCTGACTGCCAGTAACTCCGTGCAGATCGATGCCGCCATCTCCGATGTCGTTAAAGGTGTAGTACCCGCCGCCAAACATCGCCGGCGCGCCGCTCTGGTAAGTCACAATCGTTCCCACGGTGAATCCGCCCAGAACAGCGTCAGCAGCTCCGTTGTGGGAGAGATAGGTTCGCCCCTTGCCTACCGGGATATCGTACGTGCCGTTGGCATGCAGGACATTGCGGATGTCGAACATGGTCGGCCCGTAGCTTTCCCGGAGATTGCGCAGGGTGAAGGCGTTGTAGGAGCCGGTCCACGAATTGCTGGGCATAAGACCGAGACTGTGGCTCCAGACGTAATTCGTGTCGTACTGCAGACCGTGCCAGGCTCCCTGGCGAAGATCGACCTGCAGACCGTTGTAATTCGAGTAACCTGAGGAGACCATCTCACCGCTTGAATAGCCCCCGGAATAAGGGTTGGACTGGAAGAAGTTAATCGGGTAGCCCGAGCCCGAGCCTGAATAGCCCGCGTTGGTGGCGCAGGGCGTGAAGCCGGCGCCGACCAGATTGCAGAAGAACGGCACGTCGCCGTTGATGCCTGCAAGAACACTGGCCATCGATCCCGCCTGACCGGTGTTCAGGTAGTTGATGAACTGCGTGTTTGTATAGTCGGGTGCGCTGGGGCCTCCAAACGCGGCGTCCAGAATCGGCGTCGGGTTGCCGTTACTGCTGGAGAAGGAACTGCCTCCCGATGCAGCCAGGTTCGCCTGAGCGTTCTTGAAATCCTTCAGGAATCCGTTTTCGAAAACGTTGATTTCGTCCGGATCGATGCCAATCCAGTTGTGGATCGTGCGATTGCCGTTGTACCGGATCTCCAGAGCCATGGCACGGCCTATGCCGCGCTGAATGCCGAAGTTCCAGGATTGAGAGTAGGGTTGCTTGAGGTTTGGCTGGATGCCGTTGACCCCCGGTCCATTCGTATAGGTGAACTCCGCCTCGGGCGCGGACGCCTGGTAGGTCGCGGGCGAAAGGATAGGCGCCGGAAGCGTATCGCCGATCGAGAGGCTGCCCGGCGCGAACGTTCCCGTCTGTCCGGTGGTGTTCGCGATGAGATTGAACTGCTGGTAGTAGAACTGCCCGTAGTCGGTGGCGTAGTCCCAGAAATACTGGTAGGCCTGGCTGAAACGGCGCAGCGCATAGCCGCCGCGGATCACCGTCTTATTCTCGCCGAGGATGCTCTTCAGGGCGCCGTCGGTGGCGCGCGGGTTCCAGGCAAAGCCGAAGGCGGGCTGCGGCGTCACCCTGAAGGGCGCATACGGAGCCGGGTGAACGGAGATCGTCGGATTCAGATTGCCCTTGAGTGAGCCGGGATCGAACAGATCGCCTACGGCAGTGGGGCCGTAGATGGAAGACTCATCGGCGGAATGATAGAAGCCCGTGAGATCCGTCTCGGGACTGTAGACATCCCAGCGCAGACCGTAATTCAGGGTCAGGGATGGGGTCATCCGCCACGAATCTTCCCCGAAAAAGCTCCACGCCGAAGACGCCTCGTCCAGAGGATATTCGCTCATCGTGCCGGTCGCGGCGTATTGCTTCGTTTTGATGTTATAGGAGTTCTCTCCGGTGACGCCGCTGAGCCTGCCCGTCAGAACCGCATACAGCGCATCCGCCTTCTGCAGTTCGGCATTGGTGGCATCGGGCAGCGTTGGAGTGGCTCCCGAGTTCGTGAAGGCGTTGATCGCCGGATCGCCCGTCGCCAGGCCAAAGTTATAGTTGTAGTACCCTCCTGGCGCATTCCAGTAGTGATCCTGTTCCTTGTACCAGGAACCGCCGTACTGAAACGTGTGCTTTCCGCGCTGCAAAGTCATCGAATCCGAGAAGTCCCAGACCGGGTAGTAGGTGTTGATCGGCGACTGATAAGTCTGGCCCGACATGTTGCCCGTCGCGCCAGGATAATTCCAGTTCACAGTTGGTTCGCTCACGTAGAGCGGCGCCGCGTTGTATGCGTAGAGAGTGACGTCGTAGAGAAAACCTGTCTTGAACTGGTTAAGCAGCTGCGGCGAGAAGACGTAGTCGAAACCAAAAGAACTGACAAAGTTCTTGGACTGGTTACCGGCCTGCTGATTGGCAAAACCGCTGCCCGGAAACGTAGGCGCTGTAACCCCGGGCTGATCGCTCTGCGTGTACATAAAGGAGAGATCCAACCTGGCCTTCTGCGACAGGTTGTAGTCGATGCGCGCCACCGGAAAGTAGTTCGTGGTAGGCGCAGAAACGAGCCAGGCCACCTGGTTGTAGTTAGGATCGGAGGTCCCGGTGATCTTGCCGGAGCCGAGGGCGGAATCGATAGCCGAGAAATCTTTGGCAACCTCCGCATTGACCGTGGACGGGAGGTTGTTGTTTGCCGCGATGGTCAGGAGGTTTGCGGTGTGTGTCGCCCCATCGGTTCCGGTGTAAGTGAAGGTGCCGCCCTGAGCGGCGGTCGTGAACGCATCGTTGGTAGCAGTAAAACTCCCCGGCTGCTTGCTCATGGCGAAGGTGCCGAAGAAAAACAGCTTGTCATGAAGGATCGGACCGCCAACGCTGCCGCCGAAGTCATTCAGGATCAGCTTATTCTTGCCTTCTGCCACGGCATCGTTGTACCAGGTGTTGGCGTTCAGCCCGCTGTTGCGGAAATCCTCATACGCGGTTCCGTGGAACTGATTGGTGCCGCGGCGGGAGACGAAATTGACCTGGGTGGTAGCCTGTCCGAAGCCGGAATTCAGGGACAGCTGGTCCGTCTGCACGCTCATCTCCTCGATGTTTTCAAGTCGGGGCGAAACGGCCGGCTCGATATTACTGTCGAACTTCATGCGCTGCGAGTTGCCGACCATGCCGTCGACGCTGCTGCCCTCATCCTGGATGGGCAGGCCGTTGAACGTGCCCTCGCCGTTCTGACCGCTGTATCCAGGCACAATCGTCGCCAGAGCCGTGATATCCCGGCCATTGATCGGCAGGTCCTGAATCTGCTTCGTGTCGATCACCGTGCCGATAGCGTTGGAGGTCGTTTCAACTACGGGAGCGGTTTCCGCCGCAACCTGTACGGTGGTGGTCGTGCTGCCAACGGTGAGCTGCGCGGTGAGATCGGTGGTCTGGGCGGTTTCGACATCGACCGCCGAATAGACCTTCGTGGCATACCCGGAACGCCCGATGGTGAGCGTATAAACGCCGATGGGCAGGCCCACGAACGTGTAGTCGCCGTTGCCATTGGTGGTCCCGGCAAAAGTGTCGTTCGTCTGATGCTCGACGAGCGTGAGGGTGGCGCCGGGCACGACGGCTCCGGATGCATCCTGGACGGTGACCACCAGTTTGCCCTCCGCGCCGGACTGCGCAAGAGCCTGGAACGCGGGAAGCGCGAGAATAGCCCCCAGAATTGCCAGGGTGGGGAACCGCCGCATACGGCTGGTATTCATGGATGGACCTCCTGAGATCGCGGAAAACGTTTTCTGGGCCGGGAAGTTCCTTTTGCCTTCGCTTCTGGGAACTCATCTTCCTCGGCTGTTTTGGGGACCCACACTTCCTGGCAGCAGGACTCGGCAGACGGGGAGAGGCCTGCGCCATTAAGCTTCAGGTTGTATTGAAAATTGTATGCATTGTCAAGAACGAATTCAGATGGACCAGGTCTGGTGGCAAATAATACCAGCCGCAGGGGTCGCACCGATTCGGCCCCGGACGCTCCCCGAATCGGCGGCCTTCTACGGCTGCCCCGCGGCGCTGCCGCCTGCGGATTTCTCCGCCAGCAGCCGGCCAATCTGCAGCCGCATGAGCCGCGCCCGAGCATGTTCGCCGAGCTGATCGTAGGCGCTGGCCAGGCTGGTGTAGACGGCAGGATTATCCGGCTCCAGGCGGCGCCCGATCTCCAGATGATCGACGGCTTTCTGCGCCCGATTCTCCATCAGGTAGACCTTCCCAAGGGCGATCTGCGTGGCGGAGTAGCCGGCGTTCTCCTCAACGGATTCCTCCAGTGCGCTCTTTGCCTCTGCGAATCGCGGCTCCCCCGGCGCGGCTCCTTCGTGGAGCAGCACCGTGCCCAGCAGCGTCAACATCCGGTAGTCACGGTGTCCGGACTGAATGGCCTGGTGAAGGACTTCGTCCGCGGCGGAAAGATTGTCCTCGTAGAGGTCCTTCTGCACCCGGGCCAGGAACCCAATGTAGCTGCTGGGCGCCAGCTGCGCGGCGCGATCGAACTCAGGCCGGCCTTCCTCCTCAAACCGGCCCAGTTGGCTCAGGAACAGGGCCTTTTCATAATGCAGGCGTGCGGAACTTGGCAGTTGCAGCAGTCCCTCATCCACGATCTCCAGGCCGAGAGCGTAATCCTTGTGGTCCGTGCAGGCATCGGCCAGGTAGGCATAGAGCTTTTCGTCTTTCGGTGTTGCGGCGGCGGCGCGGCGGAAACTGCGCAGCGCATCCTGCGGTTGCGCACTTCCAATGTAAGCCTGGGCAAGAAGATTCTCGACCGCTGCACCGCCCTCGCCGGAGGCGTCCATGGACTGAAGGACCGCGATGGCCTGTGCGTAGTCGCCCGTCCCCAGATAGCAAATGCTGAGGTTGACCCCAGTCGCGTAAGAATCGATGCCGGCTGCTTGTGCAGCCAGCAAATGGGGGATCGCCTGCTGGAGATAGCCGTGAGCCGTGAGTTGCGTCCCGGTCTCCAGTTCCGCGCGCGCTTCCGCGTCGCCGGTGGCAAGCTGAGGCCCCGAGCTGGCTGCAGGGGGAGTGCGCGGAGTTGCATTGGATTGCGCCTGGCTCCGAATTACTGCGGGCCCACAGAGAAGAGCAGCAAGGCTGCCGGCGGCGCAGGCGAAACGCGGGTTCATGGGGCTATTGTAGGCACTTTGGCGGGGCGCGCTGTCGAGGCTTCGCGCATACGAAGTTGTATACATTTACTCGTTTGCTGTATAACTCAGCGATCACCTCAACCCTGAACGAATCCTGCAGGATCGAGGCGCGGCGGTCCAGCGACAGAGATGAACAGAAGGCGCTTTCTTCAGACAGTACCGGCCGCCACGGCCGTGTTGCGCGAATTCGCTGTGCTGGCCGAGCCCGCGGTTGCGCCGGCATGCCTCCCGGCGATGCCGCGCGGCGTGATCCCCGCCAGCGAAATATCCCTGGAGGGGCACACACGGCTGAGCAACTTCACGCGCCTCGGAGAGCAATGGACCGTCTACGAGGATCTGCGGACGCGAGACGGCGCGATGACGTTTGTTTCATCGGGCGGCTCCGCTCGGGTTTTGCCCAAAAGCGCGGAGGCTGTCTTTGCCGAAGACGGACCCCGGTACCTCGGGCTCGAACTCAGTCAGATCGGGATGTCCGGTCCGGACCTGCTGGCCGACACGCTCCTGTCCCACGGCGAGCCGGACGAGAACGAGGTACGGCGCGCGGCTCCGCCCATGGATTCGGCCGCCCCCGAGGGGCGGTATTT
>JASHPM010000251.1 GCA_030038115.1 Acidobacteriaceae bacterium
CATTGCGGGTCGGTGCGGATGGCCTGCTCGAAGGCCTTCGCCGACTCGTAATCCCAGAAGTCGTGGAGGAGGGTGAGGCCCTGATCGAACCACACCTGCGCTTCAGGGCTGGCTTTGATGGCGATATGCGAATTGCCGATGCCGGTCATGTGGATGGGGACGGGCAGCTGGCCGGGCGGCGGGAAGGCATGCATGCCGTCCATGGGCGGCATGGGGGACTGGGCAGCGGCGGTGAGGGCTGCGGCGAACATCAGGGCAATGGCTGCTTTTTTCATTGAGGGAACGTTTTCGGTTCTCGGATAGCAGTCGATCACGGTCGAGCGGAAGTGCGCAAGGCGCGATGTTTCCCTGGCAAGTCGAGCCGGTAAGCGAGAGATTCCAGTGCACAATTCCCGACTTGTGCAAATCCCCACCAAAATTGGCTTTTCATTCCTGGGGCGATGTGTGTAGTATGCGCTCCATCACTAACTGAAATTGCGCCCCAGGGTGTTGCGATCACGCGCATCGCGATCGGAACACGCAGGGGTCATTTCGAGCGGTTTCCCCCACCCCTGTTGGGCTTGTGCTCGCGCCCAGATCGCTGGAGTCCGCCCGGGCCGAGGCCCGATCGACCGGCCTCGCTCAAGACCAGTGTGCACGACCCACATCCACGCGCGGGGGTAACCGCAAATGAACCTGATCGAGAAGGTTTCTATTGGCTGGTCTGTGCTCGCGATTCTGACCGGCACCGCATTCGCAGGCGTAACCATCAGCAGCCCTGGCAATGGGGCGCAGGTGTATTCGCCCTTTACCCTCTCCGCCGATGCCACAAAGTGCTCGTCGCAGAGGGTGACGTCGATGGGCTATTCACTGGACAGCAGCACGCAAACCACGACGGTGGAGGGCACGTCGATCGAGGCCTCGGTTTCGGCGAGCGCGGGCGAGCACACCGTGCATGTGATGGCGTGGGGCGCGAAGGGAGCGTCATGCGTCACCGACGTTGCCATCACCGTCGATCCTCCAATTGTGGCGCCGGAGATTCCGGTGGACGCCATCAGCGTGAGCAGCATTCAGGTGTTGAGCGGATGGCTGGCTGCCGGCGATGCCGCGGGAGACGGCAGTTCTACGGGATCGACGAAAATTGTCAGCTCCCCCTCGCTGAGCGGGAGCGCACGCGAATTCGTGACTAAGTACACAAATGCGGGCGATGAACGGTTCAGCGTCACATTCGGCGACGATACGACGTCGACGAACTTTTTGTATGACGCGTGGGTCTACCTGAACAACTCCGCATCGAATATCGCCAATCTGGAGATGGACATGAATCAGGTGATGGCCAACGGGCAGACGGTTATTTATGGGTTCCAGTGCGACGGCTACTCCGGCACGTGGGATTACACGGCCAACACGGGAACGCCGGAGAGCCCCGTGGATGTATGGGTGCATTCCAACGCCGCGTGCAATGTGAGTAACTGGAACAGGAATACGTGGCACCACGTGCAGGTGGGATATTTCCGCGACGACGCCGGTAATGTCACGTATCAGGCGGTGTACCTGGACGGGGTGGAATCCGTTATCAATGCGACGGCGCCTTCGGCCTTCGCGCTGGGTTGGGCGCCGGTGCTTCTGACGAATTTTGAAATCGACGGACTGGGTTCCAGCGGCTCGGCGACGGTGTATCTGGATAATCTGACTGTTTATCGGTGGTGATTCGATATTCGCGAGGGTTGCATGCAAATGGGCAGGAGCTGAACGGGGTGTAAACTTTCCCTTGCCCGGGGAAACGTTTACTGCTTCGGACGCGCAGGGATTCCCATCAACTAACCGCGCATTCCCACTGCTCCAGCGGAGGGTTCCATGCTGAATCGAACCATCATTCTTGCCGCGGCCGCACTCCTGCTGGCCGGAATACGCGGAAGTGGCGTTGCGCAGCAGAACGCGGCAACCCCGCCGCAGGAACTGAAGGTTGACATCGACACGCAACAAACTGCCCTGGCTGTCTCGCCCTGGGAATATGGCATGTTTATCGAGCACATCGGCACGCTTATCTATCGCAGCCTCTGGTCCGAGATGCTCGATGACCGCAAGTTCTACTTTCCCATCAAGCCCGAGGAAGCCCAGGCGACCACGCCGGCCCAGGGCGGTCCTTTCCGCAACATGCAACTGCGCAAATGGCATCCTGTCGGTCCCGGCGAAGCAGTCGTGATGGACAAGGACCGGCCCTTCACCGGGGAGCAGAGCCCGCGCATCGACCTCGACCCCTCCACACCGCGCGGCATTCGCCAATCGGGCCTGGCCCTGGTCGAAGGGAAAAAATACATCGGCCATATCTGGCTTCGCGCCACGCCCGGCGCCAGGGTGCGGGTTGGGCTGGTCTGGGGTGAAGGCGCGAACGATCGGCAGACGGTCACGCTGCCCGCAGCCCAGACCACATACAAAGAATTGCCCTTCACCTTGACCGCGAGAGCGGATACCGAGGCCGGGGCGGTCGAGATCACCGGCACAGGCACGGGCAACTTTCACATCGGCACCGTCTCGCTGATGCCAGCCGACAACCTCGACGGTTTCCGCCCCGAAGTGATCGCGCAGCTGAAGCAGCTGCATTCCGGCTTCTGGCGCCTGCCCGGCGGCAACTTCATTTCGGACTTCAACTGGTATGACTCGGTTGGGCCGCGGGACAAGCGGCCGCCCGACTTCGACTACGCGTGGAATGCCATGCAGAGCAATGACGTCGGCATGGACGAGTTCATGACGCTTTGCCGGCTTATCGGGGTCGAGCCCTATATCACCGTCAACGCCGGTTTCGGCGACGCGCACTCGGCAGCCGAGGAAGTGGAATACATGAACGGAGCAACCGGCACGCCGATGGGGGCGATGCGGGCGCGAAACGGGCATCCGCAGCCGTATCGGGTCAGGTTCTGGGACATCGGCAACGAGCCCTACGGCCCATGGCAGCTCGGCCGCACCGACCTGAAGTACTACCTGCTGAAGCACAATGAGTTTGCCAAAGCCATGCGCGCGGCCGACCCGTCGATCACGCTGCTGGCTTCCGGTTCCATGCCGGAAGAGGCGATCCTCGAGGGTGTGGCGGCGGACTGGCACATTCCGATCGATCAGGCGGGCATCTGCTCGGAGGCCGACTGGACCTGCGGGTTTCTGAAACAGGACTGGGGCAACTTCGATGGCGTCACCGAGCACTGGTACACACGCGCCGGCGTGCGCTGGGACCGCGAGCGCGCGGAGAAGGGAATCAGGGTGGGCAGGCTCGAAGCCGGATACGTGCCTGACCAGGAGACGGTGCTGGAGTGGGTGCGCCGTCCCGCGGATCGCGTGCACCTGAAAGGCGAAGAGTGGCAGGAGTATGAGCAGCGATTTCCCGAGATGAAGACCAGGAAGATCTTCATGTCGAATGACGAATACGCCTACACCGGCGGGCAGACCAACCTCAAACTGGCTCTGGCCTACGCGATGGCCCTGAACGAAATGCTTCGCGAAACCGACTTCCTGCGCATGGCCGCCTTCACCATGGGCGTCTCCACGCTCGATTTCAACCAGAACGCCGCGATCCTGAACACGAATGGCCTGCTCTTCAAGCTCTACGGCGAGCACCTCGGCGCCGGGTCTGTTCCTGTGGCGCTCACGGGGAACTCGCCGCAGCCGGCTCCCACGCAACACATCGTCGGCGATCTGCCGCGGACGAGCGCCGGCAGCCCCACCTGGCCGCTCGACATGTTCGCGGCTCTCAGTGCCGACCACAAATTCCTGACGCTCGCGGTGGTCAACGCGACGGATTCCGAGCAGAAATTCGAGCTGAACCTGAGCGGCGCACGACTGACCGGCAACGTAACGCTGTGGCAGATGACCGGCAAGGATCTCGACGCCGCCAACCACATCGGCCAAGCGCCCCAGGTCGAAGTGAAGGAAAGCGCGATCGGCGAAGCACCTGCGGCCCTGTCGGTGGCTCCGATCAGTTTGGATATCTATCGTTTTCCCGTGGCGCAGACCGTGCCCTAGCGGCTTGCCGCAGGGAAAGCGTTGCTACGAAGTTGTCGATCAGGAGGGAGAGCATCTGCAAAGCCTTCCTCAACGGCTGAAGCCGCTCTCAATGGGAGCTGCTTTCGGCACGGCTGAAGCCGTGCCCTTTCAAAACAGCACCTGCGCAAACGTGCGAAGCGAACCGATGGCGCCTGGTAACGGAGTCTCTGCGACAGTCCCCCAGCGGCTTGCCCGACGCGAAGACCGCGTGTAACGGTATTCGATTCTCTGTTACTCCAGCGTTTGATGGCGGATGACGCGGCTCGCGTCCAGCCACAGGAGCCAAACCGCGGCGGCAAGAAAAACAGCGTTGCTGATGCGCATCCCCAGCACTCCGCCGACCAGCGGCTTCCGGGTAAATGCGAGAATGCCGTAAGCCAGCGCGCCCCCGGCTGCCAGGCTCAGGGTATGCAGCGCGCTCCATCCGGTTTGCCGCGAAAAGTACGCGACCAGAACCAGGAAAACCGCGTCGATGGCCAGCAACGCACCCACCGCGGCCCAACCCCACTGTGGCGGCGTTTTCAGAACGCCCATGCCCAGCACGAACGCGACGGCTCCTGTAAGCCATGGGCTCGGCACCATACCACCGGCCAGGCGCGATCTCCGCGCCGGAAACAGAAACGCGGACACCATCAGCAAAACGCTCACCACTGCCGCGCCAAGAAGCTGTGCCCTGGATGCCACGAACTGATTCTGTTTGAATCCAACGCCGAAATTCGCGGCTGCGCCCAACACGAACACGACAGCGACGATCCAATCGCCAACCGGCCCCAGCCACGGCGTCTCAGCCTCAGCGGGAAACAGCGACTCCACCAGAGCAATCGACACGCCCATGCTCCAGAACGTATGAAGGTTGAAAGCGAACAATATCGACCACCCTCCGATGCCGAACGCCGGAATATAGGCATGGTCAAGCAGGTGCATGTGCATCTTCAGATAGTCATGATTGAAGAGCGACTGCGTCACCAGGCCTTCGGCGATCAAAGTGTAAGCCGCACCCAGCATCAGCATCGTCGGCCAGCCGCGACCCGTTCGCCGCGCTGTCTCGCGAATGAGTACCGCTCCGCCCCCGTATGCCGGCACCAAAACGATCAGTGCCGCCAGCAGCCTGAGCGGCAGGTCTCCCAGCAGATACTCGGCTACCAGCGGAGCGACAAAGAACAGCGTAATGACCGCGGCGATGTTTCTCCTGGGCTTGACCATTGTCCTCTCCTTACAATCCGCAACACGCTAACGAATCGGACCCGTGGCTGGGAATTTCCCTGGTAGTCTTCCGGCTCTGAACTGAATGCAGGGAACCCCCATCAGCCGTGGCGCAGGCAGGCTTGCACCGCCTGATCAAAAAAGGACCGATGTTCGGGTTTGGGCCTGATCGCCCTGAGCATGGCCGCCGTCTCATCATCCGGCCAATGGCTCTCGTCGGCATGCATCCGCTGGTAGCCCTCGAGGATTTCCTTGTTCCCGAGCGTGAATTCGTCCCCCAGACGTATCCAGCGTGCCACCAGCGCCCGGCCTTCGGCGCTGTCCGGCGGCACCTGGCGATCGAGCGCGCTCTGAACATCGGCTAACAAAGAACGCCATCGCGCACCGGCATCGGCGCGTTGTTCAGG
>JASHPM010000252.1 GCA_030038115.1 Acidobacteriaceae bacterium
CCCCGATGCCCACCGGCCAACTTACAGCTGGACCTGCGCCGACCTTCTCCTTCCAGTCGGGACTCACGGCGGAGAGATAAGTGGTGAAGATACTGGTGGTGCCACTGCCTTCGGAGCGATGCGAGACGATTACGCCTACGGAGGGAAGCCTGGCGCCTGGATTGTCCTTCGCGAGGATCGGGTCCTTCCAGGTCTTGATCTTGCCGAGGAAGATGCCCGCCAGGGCCTCGGGGGAAAGCTGCAGGGGCTGGGTAAGACCGGGGAGATTGTAGGTGATGCAGACGGGTCCCGCGCTTTCCGGAATCTGCACAACAGGCAGCATGGCGGACATCTGCTGATCGGTCAGGGCGGCGTCGGTTGCGCCGAAATCGACGGTCTTCGCCTTGACCTGCTGGATGCCGCCGCCGGAGCCGATGGACTGGTAATTGATCTGCACATTCGGATGAGCCTGCGAGAAACCCTGGATCCAGCGCGTCATCACGGGATAGACAAAGGTGCTGCCTGCACCGGAAAAGGCGACCTGGTTGTTCGATGAATTGCAAGCGCTCAGGCTGCCCAGCAAGGCGACAGCGAGCAGCGCGGCCACTCTTCGATTCGACATGAGACTCCTCCACTCGGATTTTGTTGGCTGCCGGTCCCCTCGGAAATGTACATGAACCAGGAACAGGCGATGTTACAGAACAGAGAATTGGCAACATTATTGAAGCGAGCGAGAGGGCAGCGAGAGCCGAGCGAAAAGGGAGCGAAAAGGCGACTGAGCGGAAAAAACGAAAGGTGCGTCCACGGTGGGTGCACCTTTTCTTCGCGATGCCTGCGGGTTACGTCAGCTGGCTCATGATCTCTTCGAGCACCGGCTTCGGGGGGCGCGTACGCTCCTGGGGCAGGGTTGCGAGCGGTTCGTCGACGAGGTTGAGCAGATCGGTGAAGGTGGGCTTCCGGGTGTCGATGTAGAAGACGCCGGTGAGAACTTCACCCTTGTCGTGGGCTTCCATCAGGGTTTTGACCGCCAGGGGGCGGTCGGTGGGGTCGTAATCCTCGTGGAGCTTGCGGAGGCGCAGCAATGAGCCGTCGTGCATGGTCACGTCGAAGGTGGCGCCGGGCTCGTACTCGACATCGATCTCCTCGAAAGCAGGAACGAAGCCGACCTCGCCGACCGGCTCTTCGTGATCCTGCATGTATTTGTAACTGCGGGTGGAACCTTCATGGTCGTTGAAGGTAACGCAGGGGGAGATGACGTCGAGCATGACAGCGCCGTTGTGGGCGATGGCCGCTTTGAGCATGGTGAGGAGCTGCTTTTTGTCGCCGGAGAAGGAACGGCCGACGAAGGTTGCGCCGAGCTGGATAGCGAGGGAGCAGGTGTCGATGGGGGGCAGGTCGTTGACGACGCCGGTTTTGAGTTTGGAGCCGATGTCGGCGGTGGCGGAGAACTGGCCTTTGGTGAGGCCGTAAACGCCGTTGTCCTCGATGATGTAGATCAGCGGTAGATTGCGGCGCATGAGGTGCACAAACTGGCCGATGCCGATGGAGGCGGTGTCGCCGTCGCCGGAGACGCCGATGCCCAGCATGGTTTTGTTGGCGATGAGGGCGCCGGTAGCGACCGAAGGCATGCGCCCGTGCACGCTGTTGAAGCTGTGCGAACGCGACATGAAGTAGGCAGGGCTCTTGGAGGAGCAACCAATGCCGGAAAGCTTCATGACGCGCTCCGGCTGGACACCCATCTCGAACATGGCGTCGATGATGCGCTCGGAAATCGCGTTGTGGCCGCAGCCGGCGCACAGGGTGGTTTTGCTGCCGCGGTATTCGAGGACCGGCAGGCCGATGCGGTTGACTTTAGGGCCGGGATTTGTAACCGTCGCTGCCATTTATTTATCGCTCCAAAAGATTCTCCGGTTCCTCATACACCGGATGGGACAAACAGAAGGCTTTTCGCCAGTTGCCATCAGATTCCCTCCTGCAGCACAATTTCGTCGGTCACCGAGCGCGCATCGATGGGCAGCCCGTTGAAATGGCGGACGCTGCGCAGCTTCGGGGTCTGATCCGCGGGCAGATCGAGCTTGAGCAGGCTCAGCATCTGGGCGTCGCGATTCTGCTCAACAACGTAAACGCGCTCGTGGGAGGCGACGAAGTCGCGCACTTCGCGACTGAATGGCCAGGCGCGGAGACGGAGATAGTCGGCTTCGACACCGTATTCTTTTTTAAGCTGGTCGCGGCTTTCGGTGACGGCAAAATCGGAGGTGCCGAAGGCGATGATGCCGAGCTTCGATTTGCCCGTCTGCACGACGAGAGGCGCGGGGACCAGGGTGCGCGCGGTTTCAAACTTGCGCGCGAGCCGCTCCATGAGGTTCTGGTAGTCCTCGGGCCGCTCGGAGTAGAGGGCCTTCTCGTTGTGACCGCTGCCGCGGGTGAAGTAGGAGGCGTGGGGGTGGTCGGTGCCGGGCAGGGTGCGATACGGGATCGCGTCGCCGTCGACATCCTGATAGCGAGCAAAGCCACCCAGCCGCTTCAGGTCTTCGGCGCTGAGGATTTTGCCGCGATTGAGCGGCTTGTCGGGATATTCGAAAGGATCGGACATCCAGTTGTTCATGCCGAGGTCGAGATCGGAGAGCACGAAGACAGGAGTCTGGAGCTGCTCGGCGAGATCGAAGGCGGCGCCGGCAAACTCGAAACACTCTTTGACGCTGGCGGGCAGGAGGATCACATGTTTTGTATCGCCGTGAGAGAGAAAGGCGATGGAGAGCAAGTCCGCCTGGGCGGTGCGCGTAGGCAGGCCCGTCGAGGGGCCGACACGCTGAATGTCGAAGATGACGCCGGGGAGTTCGGCGAAGTAACCGAGGCCGGCAAATTCGGCCATGAGCGAGATGCCGGGGCCGGAGGTTGCGGTCATGGAACGCGCGCCAGCCCATCCGGCGCCGAGCACCATACCGATGGCGGCGAGCTCGTCTTCGGCCTGCACAACCGCAAAGTTGGCTTTGCCGTCCTGTTCGACGCGGTACTTCTTAAGGAAATCGATGAGTTGTTCGACGACCGAGGAAGACGGGGTGATGGGATACCAGGTGACCACGGTGACGCCGGCGAACATGGCACCGAGGGCGATGGCGGCGTTGCCGTCGATGATGATCTTGCCTTCGGTGGCATGCATGCGCTCGATGACGAAGGGGTCCCGCTTAACGAGCGACTGCGCGGCGTAGGCGAAGCCGGCCTCGACAGCGGCCCAGTTGAGGTCGGCAGCCTTTTGCTTCTTCGCGAACTGCCTGCGGAGCGCGCTTTCCACGGCTTTCATGTCAATGGAGAGCAGCTGGGCCGCGACGCCCACGTAGATCATGTTCTTGACCAGCTTGCGCAGCTTGGCCTCAGGGCAAACCGCGGCGGTGAGCTTGTCGAAAGGCACCGGATAGCAGGCGACATCGTCGCGATACTGCTTCAGGTTGGCGGTTTCTTCGTAGATGGCGACCGAACCGGGGCGGAGGGAAAGCATGTCCTCGCGCGCGGTCTCGGCATTCATGGCGATGAGGATGTCGATTTCTTTGCGACGGGCGACGTATCCATATTTGCTGGCGCGAATGGTGAACCAGGTGGGCAGGCCGGCGATGTTGGAGGGGAAGAGATTCTTGCCGCTGACGGGGATGCCCATCTGAAAAATACTGCGCAGCAGGACGCTGTTGGCCGACTGCGAGCCGGAGCCGTTGACGGTAGCGATCTGGATACTGAAGTCGTTAGTGACTGGCCTTGAAGAAGCCGCTGGTTCTGTTCCTGCCTCACCCTGCGCGGACGGGGCGCCGGCGTTGGTGGTCGCCATGTGGCGGTGTTCCCTTCGGGATCGAAATCGAAAGAAGTTTTCGCTCTTTCTACAAGCTCCATTATACCGGGATGGAAAGGCGGGTTGCTTCCTCGGTCAACACAGCCGAGATATTTGGTACGCACTGCCCACGCTGGCTGAGTCGGGGCATCTGAAGAATTTCTACGAGCTCGCGCATTGCTACTTTGCACGCGGGATCGAGCAGCGGCTCACGGAGTCGGGCGTCTCTCGGATCTTCCGCAGCGGGAACTGGATGCTCGCGCGGCCGCGCTGGTGGGGGAGCCTGTTGTCCCTGCTGCGCTGCTGGCTGAATCGCGGCGAGAAGGAATCGCTGCAGGCCATGAACGAACTGTTCCACGGGATGGTGTGGAAGGGGCTGGCAGCAGGCGCGGTCATGAGCGGCGGGAATGGCCGGGCAGCGACCCACTTATTAAGCCA
>JASHPM010000253.1 GCA_030038115.1 Acidobacteriaceae bacterium
CCATTGAAGAACGGATCTTCTCCATAAACCTCTTCGCTCCGCCCCCAACGCGGATCGCGCGCCAGGTCCGACTGCGGCCCCCACAGCATCAGAATCTGCCGGTCGTATTTCGCCGTCTGCGTGATAAACCGCGCTTCATACCCCTCCACGCCGCCCGCCTGCCGCACCATCTCCGGATCCCACGTCTCTCCCATCCCCGGCGGCTGCGGAAACTGCGTGGTCGTGATTGGTTGTCGTCCGAACCGCGCCTCGCGCTGCACCACTCCGTGAATCCCCTCCGAGCTTCCGATGTTCGGCACGCCCAGCCGCGGCACTCCCGTCTGCGTTCCCAACACATCGATCTTCTCCTCTGTCGTCATCAGCGACAGCAGATTGTCGATGCGCTTGTCTTCCGGCAAATTCGGATCGTTGAACGGATACTTCGGTTGCTGCGCGAACGCCGGTACAAACCCGATCGCAAAAACGCAGACCAGGACCGCAAACCTTTTCTTTGTCATGTCAGGAATCCATGTCGCTCATCGCCGTTCGCAACCGCACGCGAACCCGCGAAGCGCGATTCTCAAAACGCACCAAGCCTATCACGTTCCCGAGACTCACCGCGATCCGAGAGGACCAGCACAACACCGCTGCTCAAACGTTGCAGCGTGGAGCGAGACTATAATCCCTGCTGAAATTTCCGGAGGTTCATTTGCGCCGCGTGGGAGCAACTTCATTCGTGGCCCTGGCCGGAATCCTGCTCTGCACAGCGTCCGCGCCCGGGCAGCAGCAACGACCTCCGCAGTCCGGCTCGGAATCCTCGCAGGCAGCGAATTGGCCCGCGCCCGTCAATCCCCACGCCACTCCGGAAGCGCGCGCCCTGCTCCAGTTCCTCGATTCCATTTCCGGCAAGTACACCCTCACCGGCCAGCACAACTACCCCAACGACTCCTCACGCTGGACCGATCGCGCCTATGACCTCACCGGCAAATATCCCGCGCTCTTCGGCCAGGATTTCGGCTTCTCCGCCGGCGACGATAAGGACTCCGTCGAATCGCGTCCCGCCATGATCGCCGAGGTCGAACGCCAGTACGCGCACGGCTCCGTCATCGCGCTCACCTGGCACGCCGTCCGCCCTACCGACGATGAGCCCGTCACCTTTCACGACAGCGTCCAGGGTCACCTCACCGACTTCGAATGGCACGAGCTCCTCACGCCTGATACCGCCCTCTACAAACGCTGGTGCGCTCAAGTGGATGTCATCGCCGGCTATCTCTCCCAGCTCCGCGACGCCCACGTCCCCGTCCTCTTCCGCGCCTATCACGAGATGAACGGCGGCTGGTTCTGGTGGGGCGGCCGCCCCGGTCAGGACGGCTCCGCCGCCCTCTACCGTCAGCTCTGGGACCGCTTCGTCAACGTCCATCACCTCGACAATATCGTCTGGGTCTGGAACGTCAACACGCCTGGCAATAATGCTGGCCCAATCGCCGGCTACTACCCCGGCTCGCAGTACGTCGACGTCCTCACCATCGACATCTACGGCGAGTTCATGCCGGAGTATCAAACCGATATGCTCGCCCTCGCCGCCGGCAAGCCCATCGCCATGGGCGAAGTCGGTGCTGCTCCCACGCCCGAAATTCTCGCCGCCCAGCCCCGCTGGACGTACTTCATGGGCTGGAGCCAACTCGTCGACCTTTCCAACACGCCCGACTCCCTCAACGCCATCTACCACTCCTCACGGGTCCTCACCCGTGACGACGCGGCCATCGCTCAGCCCATGGCCGCCATCCGCCAGGCGACAGCGGAGCGCACCGGGGGTCATCCCTCCGGGACATTAGTAACAGACAATGCGACAAAAGAGGCGCAGGCGCTCCTGGCTCGTTTGTATGCTGTCTCCGGCAACAGCACTCTCAGTGGCCAGGACAACACACCCGAGGCCCCGGCCGCCGCAACCAACGCCGCCTTCGCCCTCACCCGGAAAACCCCGGCAATTTATGGTGAAGAACTGGCAATCGTCACCGGCACGGACACAAATTCCTCCTCAACCAACCCAGCCCCACTCAATCCCGCGTCCTTCCGGCGCGCCATCGTCGAGGAAGCGAAGCGCCAGCACGCCACAGGCGCCATCGTCGCGCTCACCTGGCGTCCCCTCCGTCCCACTGACGACCAGCCGGCCGACGGATCCAGAAGCGTTCGCAGCCAGCTCACCGACTTCGAGTGGAGCGAACTCCTCACCTCCGGCACAGACCTCAACAAACGCTGGTGCGATCAGGTCGACGAAATCGCCCCATCGCTCAAAACCCTCGCCGACGCCGGTGTTCCCGTCCTCTGGCAACCCTACCCCGAACCCAACAGCAAAAAATATTGGTGGTCCGGACGCAGAGGTGTTCGCGGCTCGGCCGAGCTCTACCGCCAGCTCTTCGATCGCCTCGTCAACCACGATGGCGTCCGCAATCTCGTCTGGACGTGGGAAGCGGCCGCTCCCGGCTTCGGTCCCAACGGTCCCGGTCCGCTCGAAGACTACTTTCCCGGCCTCCTCTATGTAGATGCGCTGGAGCTAAACTCCGCGGGCGGCGGTGGCCGTTTCCGCACGGATGTCTTCCTCGCCGGCATCGGCCTCGGCAAGCCCATCGGCGTCGCCCTCAGCGGAATCGTCCCCGCTCCTGACTTCTTCTCGCAGCAGCCGGACTGGGCCTGGTTCCTCGTGTCACCGCAAGCCGTCACCACTCAGGGCCCGGCTTTACAAGTGCTGTATCAGGACGCCCGCGTCGCCTCCTTGCCCGTCGCAACCGCCGCGCATTAACCGTCGGCTCCCCTCGAGCCGCCCCTGGCCGCCACCCACGCGGCTCCTGTATCAACGCCGCGTCGCAATTCCAGGAGGAAATCGCCGATGACCAGAGTGAAAACCTGCTTCGTTCTCTGTGCCGCTTTGCTCGTCGTGTTCGGCGCCAGACCGCTCTTCGCCGCTTCCGACATGACCGGCAAGTGGACCACCACCGATATGAAGTCCCCCGACGGCTCCACCTTTACCCTCACCTTCGATTTCAAACAGGACGGCACGAAGCTAACCGGCACCGTCACCGGCCCGCAAG
>JASHPM010000254.1 GCA_030038115.1 Acidobacteriaceae bacterium
CCATGACTTTGGACCAGGTGAATTGTTCGCGGCCGCCGCGGGTTTCCCAGATGCCTTCGTCGGGGCGCTGCCAGATGGTCTCGAGGTGCTCGAGCAGGAGCATGAGCACGCGGAAGTCCTGGGCGGAGTGGCGGCCCATGGCATGGAGGGAGTGGAAAAAGGTGTCGAGGAGTTCTCCGTAGATGTCGAGCTGGATCTGCGTGGATGCGGCGTTGCCGATGCGGATGGGGCGCGAATTCTCGTAGCCGGGGAGCCAGTCGGGTTCCCACTCGATGAGCTGGCGCTCGCCCTTGAGTCCATACATGATCTGAACCTGATCGGGACTGCCGGCAATGGCGCGGAGGAGCCAGTCCTGCCAGGCGACGGCTTCGTCGTAATAGCCAGCGGTGGTCATAGCGAGGAGGGTGAAGGTGGTGTCACGGAGCCAGCAATAGCGGTAGTCCCAGTTGCGAACGCCGCCGATGAATTCAGGCAGGGAGGTGGTGACGGAGGCGACGAGGCCGCCGGTGGGGCGAAAGGTGAGAGCCTTGAGGGTGATGAGGGAGCGCTCGACTTCGTCGAGATATTGGCCTTTGTAGTGGAGCTGCGAGGTCCAGTGGTTCCAGAAATGCCCGGTATTGCGAAGGGCGTGCTCGGCGTCGATGGGTTTGGGATCGGGGCGGTGGGATCGTCCATAGGCGAGGGTGAAGCGGAAGCGCTCGCCGTTGCTGACGGTGAATTCAGCGACGGTATGGAGATTTTCGCCATGGACGGGGACGGAGGCCTCGAAAACGACAACCGCGGGACCGGCGACGGCGCGAAAGCCATGGGGAATAGCGGTGACCCAGGGGACGGTGCGGCCGTAGTCGAAGCGGAGGGAGAGCGCCATGGTCAGGTCCATGGAGCCACGGACGCCTTCGACAATGCGGACAAGATCGGAGATGCGGTTGGAGTTGCGCTCGCGGATGGGCATGAAGTCGATGAGGCGGACCGTGCCGCAGGCGTTTTCGAAGGTGGTTTCGAGGATCAGCGTGTGGTCGCGGTAGCGGCGCGTGGATTTCCAGCCTTCGCCGGCGGGACAGATTTTCCAGTAGCCGTTTTTCTCGGCGCCGAGGAGTGCGGCGAAGCAGGCGCCAGAGGAAAAATCGGGCCAGCAAAGCCAGTCGATGGAGCCTTCGCGGCTAACCAAGGCCGCTGTTTCACAGTCTCCGATCAAGGCATAGTCTTCGATTTTCGAGGCCATAGGCAGGGCAGGTTACTGCTCGTGATAATTGCGCATCAGCCCACCATCCACGAGGAAGGTGGCGCCGGTTACATAGGATGCGTCGTCGGAGGCGAGAAAGGCGACCGTCCCGGCAACGTCTTCCGGCGTGCCGAGGCGGCCGAGGGGGATGTTGGCGAGGAGCGCGTTGAGCTTCGGCTTGTCTTCAAGCAGGGCCTTGTTAATGGGTGTTTTGATGGCGCCGGGGGCGATGTTGTTGACGGTGATGCCGAGGGGGCCAAGCTCGACGGTGAGGTTGCGCATCATCATGCGCAGGCCGCCCTTACTGCAGCAGTAGGTGGTGAAGCCGGGGAAGGCCATGTCTTCGTGGACAGAACTGATATTGATGATGCGGCCTGACTTTTTGGCGTCGCGCAGGCGGCGGACGAAGGCTTGTGTGAGGAAAAAAGGTCCACGCAGATTCACGGCCATGACTTTGTCATACTCGTCCTCGGGGGTGTCCCAGAAGGCGGACTTTTTTCCATGCCGGCATTGTTGACGAGGATGTCAGCGGAGCCAAAGCGGGTCCAGGCAGTGTCGACGAGTTTACGGACGTCGTCCATTTTGGTGACGTCGGCCTGGACGACCTCGCCCTGGCTGCCGCAAGCCTCGATGGCGCGGCGTGTCTCGTCGGCGCCGGCTTCACTGCCAACGTAGTCGATGATGACTCTGGCGCCTTCGCAGCCGAGGCGTTTGGCGATGCCCTGGCCGATGCCGGAACCGCCTCCGGTGACAATGGCGACTTTTCCCTGCAAACGCATGGGTTTCTCTCCCAAACCGGCGATACGATGCAATTCGTTGGATGCTGGAGGCGCGAAGAAACCAGGGAACCCAGGACTTCTTCCGCGCGTATCCTCACTGTACGCTGGAGGAGTGACAGGCCGGCAGGGCAAAGCTGCCGGCGGCGTCGCGACCAGCGTTATGCTGGGTTCTGCATTGGGGCAGCCGGGGGCGGCTCAGGGATATGCTGGTTCAGAAATGCCCCCGGGGAGGATTGGCCATGGCTGTATTTTGCAGAAATTGCGGAAAAAGTCTCGCCGACGACGCCCGGTTCTGCTCGGGATGCGGCGCGCAGATGCAGCCGCCGGTGGCGCCGCCGCCTTATTATTATCCGACGACAACGGTGACGAGGCTGGTGAGGCCGCGGGCGGGCCGGATGATTGCCGGCGTGTGCCAGGGTCTCGCCAATGCGTACGCGTGGGATGTGGTTTGGGTGCGCGTGATCACGGTGCTGCTGACCGTGTTTGGCGGGGGATCGGGACTACTGGCATACATTATTTTCTGGATTGTGATGCCGGAAGAACCGCTGATGTTCCCGCCGGTCGTCCCACCACCTCCGGGTGTGCCACCTCCGCCACCATACCAGCCTCCGAGTTAGAAAGGCAGCGAAGGCGAGCAGAAGGCGAGCCAACCGCAGCAAAAAGCGAGCGAACAGCCAGCAAACTGCGAGCGAACCCCTCTGAGCGAACGACAAGCCAGAGACAAACAGAAAGCGAGTTCGTACGGCAGCGAGCCGGTGTAGCCTGTGTGTGGCCGGGCGTGCCGGCGCTCGCATGTTCTATTACTCCGATGGGTCGAAGCTGTTTTACACCGCGTTGGGCGCGGGGCCGTACGTGGTGCTGCTGCATCCCACGCCGGTGGATCACCGGTTCTGGATGCCGGTCGCGGAGGTGCTGGCGGGAAAGTACCGGGTGATTGTGCCGGATTTGCGCGGGCACGGGCAGTCGGAGCTGGGGGAAGGTCCGATCACCGTGGAGAAGCTGGCCGCGGACGCGGAGCGGCTGCTGGATCATCTGGAAATTGGGAAAGCGCTGTTGGGCGGCTGCTCGATTGGGGGATACACGCTGTTTGAGATCTGGCGGACCATGCCGTCGCGGGTGGAGGCATTCGCGTTCTGCTGCTCGAAGGCGCAGGCCGATACGGAGGCGGCGCGCGCGAAGCGCGAGGAGACGATCGCGAAGGTGCGGGAGCGGGGGACGGCGGAGTTCATCGAGTCGAATCTGGAGACGCTGATCGGCTCGGCGGCACGGCGGCGCTGGCCGGAGAAGATTGCGGAGGCGCGCGAGATGATGCAGGGGGTTCCTGTGGAGTCGATCATCGCGGTGCAGCAGGGCCTGGCGGCGCGGCCGGACTCTGTGGTAACCGCGCGGACGCTGCGGGTGCCCTGCTGCGTGATGGCCGGAGGCGAGGATCCCGCCAGCACGCCCGCGGATATGCGCTTGCTGGCGGAACAAATTCGCAACGGCGGTTATGGCGCGGAGTACAGTGAGATTCCGGATGCAGGGCACTTCGCGCCGTTCGAGCAGCCGGAACTGGTGGCCCGAATCCTGCGCCGATTCTTCGATTCCGTAATATAGATACGGCGGTCATCCCCGGGGCTGGACGCAACTTAATAGCGCCATTTGGTTTCCTAGAGGCTGAGAGAAGCACCCGTTCCCCGGGCCGCTCCGAATTGAACACCCTGGTAAGGGGCTGAGAGGAACCTTCCATGAAAGAACATTTCGAGTTTCTACCCACGGCCGGCACTTACGCACGCAAGTGGATGCGCCGGCTCGCCGCAACCTCCTTTGAAGCGACGCGACGCGGCATTGCGCTGGCCCTGGTGGTGCTGATGGTCCCGATGGGTCTGGCGACTGTGCCCGCGTTTGCGCAGGATGCACCACCGCCGCCGCCGGATCAGCAGGGTCCGCCGCCGCCGGACGATCAGGGTGCGCCGCCGCAGCAGTGGAATGCGCTAAGCACGGATCAGCTGAACCAGCTGGTGGCGCCGATT
>JASHPM010000027.1 GCA_030038115.1 Acidobacteriaceae bacterium
CATTGCCAATGAAGGTGAGCTTCGTCTGGCCGTTCCCAAGATCCTCAAAGAGAATCACGTCGTGCGCACCGTCGATGGCCTCATGCTCGATGCCATATTGCGCAGGCTCAACCTTGTTTCCCTTCGAGTCGGCAAAGTACATGGAGGAAACGATCTTCTCCAGCGGAACAATCTCATGGTATTCGCCGCCATTCCAGTACTCCTGCCCGTCCGGCGCTTTCATGCAGAAGAGAAATTTTCCTCCCACCCGAAAATCCATCCTGCAAAAAGGCGCAGTAAAGCCCTTCGGCCCCCACCACTGCTTCACATAGTTCGGGTCTGTCCACGCCTTCCAAACCAATTCGCGTGGGGCATCGAAAACTCTTGTCACAACCATCCGCTCTGTCTCGTTAACCGTGTTTTTTGTCATCTCTGACCTCCGCTTTTTTCATTCGATTCACAACCACATCCAGCTTGTCGAAACTCTCTTCCCAGAATTGGCGATAGCTGATCGCCCAGTCGCTGACGGTCTTGATCGTCTCTGGCCTGAGCGTGCACACACTCTCTCGTCCACGCTTCGTCTTGATCACGATCCGCGCCCGCACCAG
Source organism: Acidobacteriaceae bacterium (assembly GCA_030038115.1). Taxonomy (GTDB): domain Bacteria; phylum Acidobacteriota; class Terriglobia; order Terriglobales; family Acidobacteriaceae; genus Palsa-343. The sequence goes on from JASHPM010000027.1 coordinate 588, forward strand.
GCACGCAACATGTTTTGAAATCATCTGCTGCGACAGCGCGAACGGCTCCGTCAATCCATGCACTGTGGCGGGCCCATGCGAGAGCCGTTCGATCATCGCCCGCCGGGTTGGATCGGACAAAGCTGCAAAGGTTGTGCCCAATCGATCCACAACCATATGGTAGTGGATTTTCGGCCCATGTCAAGTGCGAATTCTGCGAATCCTGATTTCTGTTCCCTGCTCTCTGCGCTGGGAGCGCGGAGGCCCTGGCTCCCGCCTCAACCCTTGCCACGAAATAGGCCCCGAACCGCCGCTTCCTTTCCGCGTTCGATTACGGACAGACGATCCCGCCTGCGGACAGCCCTCACCACCCCGTTACGCCTAACCGCTTTATTTCCTGGCCAGATTTTGGGACCACGAAATGCTGTTAGGAACATACTGATCTGTCGAACCTCGTGCGTCGTGCTCCGGGCTTCTCCACAAAAGTTTGGAGCCATCCACTGAACGTGCGGCCTCGCAGGGATCCGCGCACCGGGTGTACTGAGGAGGGAGTGAAATGTTCCATCCCATCCCCGATATTCGCTTTGCCTGGCGTAAATTCATGCGCGCTCCCGGCCTCACCCTGGCTGCGATCGTCACTCTGGCGCTCGGCGTCGGCGCCAACACCGCCATCTTCAGCCTGGTCGACGGCCTCTGGCTTCGCCCTCTTCCTATCGCAGACCCCTCCCACCTGGTGGCGATTCAAAGCGTCAAAAACCACGCCGCCGCGGACTCCGAGCAGGAAACCGCGTCCTCCTGGGAGGAATTCGGGGACCTTCGTGAGCGAGTGCCGGCCTTTGCCGGCCTTGCCGCTGTGGACCGCAGGGGAGTCGAGCTCGAAACCGGCAACGGCCTCCAGCTGTTACTCGCCGAAGTCGTCAGCGACAACTACTTCGCCTTCATGGGCGTGCGGCCGGAACTGGGTCGTCTGCCCGATGAGAACGAAATCCATCGTGCCCAAACCCCCACCATCGTCCTCAGCCATGCCGCGTGGAAGCGCTTCTTTAGCGGGGATCCCGCTGTGGTCGGGCACACCGTGAAAGTCAGGGGCGGCCTGGCGACGGTGCTCGCTGTTCTGCCATCCGGGTTCCGGGGAACCGAGCGCCTGGTCGATCCTCAGGTCTATGTCCCGCAATCGACCTGGTTCACATGGAATCCCGACGAACGGACCGCTGCGCGCAGCTACCGGAACCATGACGTCTACGCGCGGTTGCGGCCGGGAGCGACCCTGGACCAGGCGCGCGCGCAGCTGCAGGCCCTCGGCGCGGACCTGTCGGCAAAGTATCCCGAGGCGAATGCCGGACGCACCTTCACTGCCGATTGGCAGGCAAAGTCCGGCGACCAGCAGACGAAGATCCTCAGCAGGCTGCTGCTGGCCATCGCTGCCGCCGTCCTGCTGATCGCCAGCACCAACATTGCGAATCTGCTGCTGGCCATGAACGACTCGCGCCGGCGCGAAATTGCCATGCGCGTTGGCCTCGGCGCCACGCACGGCCAGGTGGTGCGGCAACTGGTCACCGAATATGCCGCGCTTGCGGTCGTCGGCATCGCGGCTGCGTTGGTCCTGGCCCAGAAACTCATCGCCCTGGTCCCCGCGCTCATACCCGACATCGGGATCCCTCTCAGCTTCGACTTTCGCATCGATCTTCGCGTGCTGGCCTTTACGGCAGTCGCGGGCGTGGTGTCGGTGCTCATCTGCGGGCTCATCCCCGCCCTTGCCGCGGTTCGCACCTCCCCGCTCGACGCCATGCGCGCACAGCAATCGCCGGGCAGCAGGCTGAAAATGCCCGCGCGGAAGATGTTCGTCGTAGCGCAGCTCGCCGTCTCCATGGCGCTCCTCATGGCCACGGGCCTGCTGGTCAGAACCCTGCTTCATCTGGAAAACGCCAACATGGGATTCGACAACAGGCAGAACGCCGTGCTTTTGGCCGTCGCGGTCGATCAGGAGGGTCTGCGGCGGCAGGCGGAGTTCGACGCCTTGGTGAATCGCCTGAAAGCGTTGCCTGGCGTGAGGGACGCGAGCGTGGCACGGGTGGTCCCGTTCCCGGACAGCGGCGGAGGCGCAACCGTAGTCGTGCTGGCCCCGGGAGAGCTTCCGTCGGAAACGGCCGGAACTCCCGTTTGGTACAACTCCGTCGACGATGCGTATTTTCGCGTCATGAGCGTGCCCCTCCTGCGTGGACGCGCCTTCGGAACCCAGGATACGGCGTCGAGCGAAAGGGTCGCGATTGTGAACCTGACCCTGGCGAAGAAGCTCTTTGGCACGGGCGACGTCGTGGGACGCCATCTGCGCCTCGGGCGCAGGCAACCCGTCGACGCGGAAATTGTCGGCGTCACCCAGGATGGCAAATACTCCGATGTCTCCGAGACACCCCAGCCCTATCTCTACCTTCCCCTTACCCAGCAGGGCTCCTCAGAGGTGGTGCTGATTGCAACCACAGCCGCGGACCCCGGGCCGCTGTTGCCCATCGCGCGGAAGGCCGTCCGGCAGGTCAGCGCGAATCTCGTGATCCTGACCGCCCAGACTCTCACCGATCATATGCGCCTGGCCATGTACACCAATCGCATCGCGGCGTGGCTCACCGCATCCCTGGGAGCTCTGGCGCTGCTGCTCACCACCGTTGGGCTCTATGGCGTCACCGCATTCACCGTTTCGCGCCGGACCCATGAGATCGGCATTCGCATGGCGCTCGGCGCCCTGCGTGGATCGGTCTTCGCCTCCATCCTGAACGACGGCCTGAAGCTCGCGCTGCTGGGCATTGCGCTGGGAACAGGATTGACCCTCCTGCTGGGGCGCGGAATCGGCAGCCTGCTCTACGGGGTCCGGCCGCTGGATCCGGTGACCCTGCTGGGAGTCGTCGCCCTGGTCCTTGCCACATCCGTTGCGGCGTTGCTTGCTCCGGCCAGACTCGCCCTGCAGGTCGATCCGGTGGAGGCATTGCGCGAAGAATAGATGCCTGGCGCGATCCGGGGACATTCCGATCCCTGCACGCTGCCTGGTGAGGAATATCCTCTCGGCGGCGGCGAATCAAGTTCGATCAGTGCATCGGCCTCTTATCGCCAGTCGAGCTCTGGCGGCAGCAGGATTAGCACCCACAAGCCGGCTTAGTGGTACTGATCCGCTGTCGGTGAATGCATTGGCGATAAGGCATCAAGCTGAACGCATCGAGACTTTCCTGGCGCTCTCTTACTGATAACGAAGAGCGAGGACGGGATCCACCCCGGCGGCGCGGCGCGCGGGCAGAAAGCTGGCGCAGAATGCCACCGCCAGCAGCACACAGGGAACGCCTGCGAAAACGAGGCCATCCCTGGGACTGATGCCGTAGAGCAGCGCGCGCAGTACGCCGGAGGCAGCCAGCGCAAGGGGCAGTCCCAGCACGACGCCGGCCGCAGCTGAACGCATGCCTCCGCGCAGGGTGAGTTGAAAAACGGCGCGGCGCGATGCCCCGAGAGCCAGGCGGACGCCCATTTCATGGGTATGCTGCCTTGCGGCGTAATCCACCAGGCCATAGATCCCCACCGCATCCAGCAACAGGGCAAACAGGGAGAAGGCAGTCAACAGCTGCATGAGGAGGCTTGCTGTGGAAAGTGAATCGGCACGGACCTGCTGCATGGTGCGCAGCTTCACGAGAGGCAGGCCGGAGTCCATGCGGCGAACGGTGGCGCGCACCCCGGCAGCGATGGCAGCGGGATTGCCACGGGCCCGCACCGCGATCCACAGCCAGCGTGAAGGCCACTGCGCCTCAGGGGCATAAACACCGGGCATGGGGGGCGCGGTGGGCTGCTGATGCGCGATGGAACCGACCACGCCGACAATGGTGCGCCAGCTGCCGTCGTAGTCGTCGCGGTATTTGCGGCCGATGGGGTCCTGTCCGGGAAAATACTGGCGCGCCAGGGTGTCGTTGACGATGCCCACAGGCGTGGATGTGGCGGTGTCGCGATCGTCAAAATCGCGCCCGCGCAGAACGGGGATGCCCATGATGCGGAAGTAGCCGGGAGTGGACGCATTGTATTGCACCATGCGGTTGCGCCAGTCCGGTGGTTTGGGCCGGTCGTCGAGCAAAAACGCGCCGCCCTCCAAGTCTCCGGTCAGGGGTAGGGTGTCCACGGCGGCGGCGGAATCCACGCCGGGAGTGGACTGCAGGCGCTGCAACAAGTCGCGGTAAAAGGCCGCCGCCTGAGGGTCGGAGTAATGCGCGGCGGGAAGACCGAGCATGAAGGTGAGAACCCGGTCGGCGCGCAGGCCGGTGTCCGCATGGAGAGCATGGGTGAGGCTCCTGACCATCAATCCTGCGCCGGCGAGCAGGATGACGGAGAGCGCCACCTCGGCGGCGACCAGGGCCGCGATCAACCGATTCCGGGTTCGGCCTCCGCTAAGGGTGCTGCTTTCCTCTTTCAACA
>JASHPM010000255.1 GCA_030038115.1 Acidobacteriaceae bacterium
GCGGCTGCTGTCGAAATCATGCGCAGGGCGGTCGAGGCCGATCCGCAGAACGCGGCCCTGATGGATCAACTGGGATCGCTCGATGCTCAGGCCGGCCGCTGGCCGGACGCGGAAGCAGCGTTCAACAAGGCAATCGAGCTCGATGCTCAGCTGGCATCGGCGCACATGCACCTGGCCGTGGCGCTGAATCACGACCGGCAAATGAATGCCGCGGCATCGGAGTTCAGCCGCGCTGCCGAACTCGACCCGCGTAATGCCGCGGTCCAGTTCGAATGGGGGAACGCGCTGGTTGCCGCCAACGATGACGACCAGGCGATCGGGCATTTCCAGCGCGCGATTGAGATTGACCCGAAAATGCTGGACGCGGATTATCAGCTGGCCCTGGCTCTGCAGCGCGCGGGAAAGGAAGACGAGGCGATCCCGCTTTTGCAGACGGTTGTGGATGCGCGTCCAAAAGAGGCTGAACCCCTCACGAATCTCGGCCTGGCGATGGTGCAAAGCGGGCGTGCGAAGGAGGCGGTTCCGCTGTATCTGCGGGCGGAGGAGCTCACGCCGGAGAACGCGACCATCTATGAGGATCTGGGCGCGGCGTATCTCCAGGAAAATAACGTTGACGATGCGATCCGGGAATTTCAGGCCGGCCTGAAGTTCGCGCCTCAGGACCCGCACCTTCACTATGATCTCGGCCTCGGTTACAAGCTGAAGGACGATCTGCCGCACGCCATTGCCGAGCTGGAGGCCGCGTTGCGTCTCGATCCAGCGTCGCCCGATGCGCCGTACACGCTCGGCATCCTTTATATGCAGGAGGGCCGCTTCGACGACGCGGTGCGCAATCTGCGGACCGCGCTCGATCTGCGTCCGGAAAACGGCGATGGCTGGTCGATCCTTGGCAGCGTCTTCCGCCAGCAGGGGAAATATGACGATGCGGCCGCAGCCTTGCGCAAAGCCATCGCACTGCTCCCCCGGCAGCCGGGACCGCACATCACCCTGGCCAGTGTTCTGCAGGAGGAAGGAAAGCAGGACGAGGCGGCAGCCGAGAGGAAGACTGCGGCGGATCTGACGCGCGTGGCTGTGAATCGCCAGCGCGCCACGTTCGCCACGAATGCAGGAAACGCATTGCTCAGCAAGGGCCAGATCACTGACGCGATCGCGCGTTACCAGGAGGCGATCGGCAGCGACCCCAGTTACGCGGAAGCGCACCGCCGGCTGGCAGCAGCATTGACTGAGCAGGGACGCATCACCGAAGCGGCGGCCGAAAGACAAAAAGCCGACGCGCTCACCGCCACAAATCCCTAGGAGTCTCGTGTTCGATTTCTCCCGATGAATCGACGGCAGTTTCTGTCCTCTCTGAGTCGCAGCGCGCTGGTGCTTCCTTTCGCGGATGTGCTGCGCCTGGCCGCGCCGCCGTGGACGCGCAACCTTGGGGCTGCTCAGCAGGCTCCGGCGAGCCGGCCCGGAGCGCAGCAGTCCTACGATGCGAAGCCCATGCCGCCCCCGCCGGGACCGGTTTCGCCGATTGCCGGAACTCCGCTGGGCCTCCAGTTTGTCGACGTGGCGACGCAGAGCGGGTTGAATGCGAAGACCATCTTCGGAGGCGAAGGAAAGAACAAGTACCTGCTGGAGACGACCGGCTGCGGCGTCGCCTTCTACGACTACGATCAGGACGGCTGGCTCGACATTTTTCTGGTGAACGGCTGGCGGCTGGAGGGCTTTCCCCAGGGCGCGAAGCCATCGTGCCACTTATTCCGGAACAATCGTGACGGGACATTTACCGATGTCACCGCGAAAGCAGGCGTTGGCCGCAGCGGCTGGGGTCAGGCCTGCTGCGTCGGCGATTACGACAACGATGGCTGGGACGATTTGTTCGTCACGTACTACGGACAGAACGTGCTTTTCCATAACAACGGCAATGGCACCTTTACCGACGTGACGGCGGAGGCGGGACTGCTGCAGCCAGCCACGCGATGGAATTCCGGCTGCGCCTTTCTCGACTACGACCGCGACGGGCATCTCGACCTGTTCGTCGGCAACTATATTGATTTTGATCTGAAGACCGCGCCGCTGCCGGAGTCGGGGCCCTGCCTCTATAAAGGCATTCTCGTTGCGTGCGGACCGCCGGGCCTGGCGCCGGGGAAGAACATTCTCTATCACAATAACGGCGACGGAACGTTCAGCGACGTCTCGGAGAAGTCCGGCATGTGGACCACGCTCGGCAATTACGCGCTCAGTGCTGCGGTCGCGGATTTCGACAACGACGGCTGGCCCGACATCTATGTCGCGAATGACTCGACCGCCGCGACCCTTTACCAGAACCAGAAAGATGGAACCTTTCGCGACGTCGCCATCGAGGACGGCGTTGCGTTTTCTCCCGACGGACGGCCGCAGGCGGGCATGGGCGTGACCGTGGGCGACTACAACCGCGACGGCTGGCTCGACATTGCAAAGACCAACTTCGCCGGCGACACTGATTCGCTCTACGCCGGATTGGGAGGCGGCAACTTTGAAGACCGAACGTATCAGGCTGGCCTGGGCGTCAACACACGCTATCTCGGCTGGGGAATCGGCTTTATGGATATGGATAACGATGGCTGGCTCGACTTATTCATTGCCAATGGTCATGTCTATCCTGAAGTCAGCACCGTGAAGACCGAGGCGCCGTATGCCGAACACAAGTATCTGTATCGCAATTTGCAGAACGGGCGCTTTGAGGATGTCAGCGCAGAAGGAGGGCCGGGCATTACCGCAGCCGTTCCGGCGCGTGGCTGTGCCTTCGGAGACTACGACAACGATGGCGATGTCGATGTCGTCGTCAATTGCGTGAACAGCCTGCCGCAACTGCTGCGCTGCGATGCGGCTGCGCGGCGCCACTGGGCGAAAGTAAAGGTCGTCGGCGCCAAATCCAACCGCACCGGCATCGGCGCGCGGGTG
>JASHPM010000256.1 GCA_030038115.1 Acidobacteriaceae bacterium
GGCGATCCGCTGCCCAGGCTGGCGGGCGTGCCGTTCGGCATAAAGGACGTGCTGACGCTGGAAGGATTCGCGGCGACGGCGGGATCGAAGATTCTGGAAGGCTATCGGCCCCCGTACACGGCAACCGCGGTGCGCAGGCTGGCCGATGCGGGAGCGATTTTTCTGGGCAAGCTGAATTGCGATGAGTTCGCGATGGGATCGTCGAACGAGAACTCCGCGTATGGGCCGGTGCATAATCCGCACGCTCTCGATCGCGTGCCGGGGGGGTCGAGCGGCGGTTCGGCGGCAGCGGTGGCCGCGGGCATGGCCGTCGCGACGCTGGGGACCGATACGGGCGGATCGATCCGGCAACCTGCGTCGTTTTGCGGTGTGGTTGGCGTGTTGCCGACGTATGGGCGCGTCTCGCGCTATGGGCTGATCGCGTTTGCCTCGTCGCTGGATCGCATTGGCCCCCTGGCCGCGAGTGTGCGCGATGCCGCGGCCGTGCTGGGCGTGATGGCCGGACACGACGTGATGGACGCGACCTCGTCACCGCTGCCGGTGCCGGATTATACGGCGGAGCTGGATCGCGGCGTGCGCGGCATGAAGCTGGGCGTGCCGAAGGAGTATTTCGCCGAGGGGCTCGACCAGGAAGTGCGGACGGCTGTCGAAGATGGAGTTGAGAAGCTGCGCGCGGCGGGCGCGGAGATTCATCCGATTTCGCTGCCGCACACGCGCTACGCGATCCCCACTTACTACGTGATCGCCACGGCGGAGGCCAGCTCGAACCTGGCGCGGTTCGATGGCGTGCGCTACGGCCTGCGCGCGCCGCAGTCTGACACGCTGGCCGCGATGTACCGGTGCACGCGTGACCTGGGATTCGGTGCGGAGGTGAAGCGGCGCATTCTGCTGGGGACATATGTGCTGAGCCACGGCTACTACGACGCGTATTACCGCAAGGCGCAGCAGGTGCGGCGGCTGCTGACGGAGGATTTCCTGACTGCGTTTCGTGAAGTGGACGCTATTGTCACGCCCACGGCGCCGACTACGGCGTTCAAAATTGGCGAGAAGTCCGACGACCCCGTAGCGATGTATCTAGCCGACATCTACACCGTGACGGCGAGTCTTGCGGGAATTTGCGGCGTGTCGGTGCCGTGCGGAAAATCGCGCGCGGGGCTGCCGATCGGCATGCAGATTCTGGGCAGGCACTTCGACGAAGCGACGATTTTCCGCGTTGGGCGCGCGGTGGAGAGCCTTTGAGCGAGAGCGCTGGTTCAGCGTCGCCAAGTCCCGATTCGGGCGCCGCCGCGGAACGGTCTCTCTCCGCAGGCGACGTGGCGAGCTTCCCGCGCGCTCGCGGGCACTGGATTTTCTTCGGACCGCAGGGATTGCGTGCGGGGTGGTCGCTCCTGGTTTTCGCGACGCTGTGCACGATTCTGATCGTCGCGGGCGAACTTCTGCTTGGGCCCTTTCTGCATATAGACCGGGGCCAGTCAATTTCGCTGCGGACTGGGCTGCTGCTCGAGCTTTCGCAACTGGTCCCGGTGGTCCTCGCTACAGGTGCGATGGCGATTCTGGAGCGGCGCCCGGTGACGTTTTATGGGTATCGGGGATCGGGACGAGCGGTGCGATTCGTCTCCGGGATCGTGTGGGGTTTTGTCGCCATCTCCGCCGTCGTTCTCCTGCTGCGGCGCCTCGGGTATCTGACTCTTGATGGGCGCGCGCTCGGTGGCGCGGCAGCTCTGCAATATGCGGTGCTGTGGGGTGTGGTTTTTCTCTGCGTTGGCTTCTGCGAAGAAACCATGTTTCGCGGATACGCTCAGTTCACGATTACCCGGGGGATTGGCTTCTGGTGGGGTGCGCTGTTGTTTGCGGTGCTCTTCGGATCTCTGCACCAGACGAATTCCGGGGAATCGCCCATTGGGCTGTTCGGGGCGGGAGCAGTGGGGCTGGTCTTCTGTCTGAGCCTGTGGTACACGGGGTCGCTGTGGTGGGCGGTGGGCTTCCATGCCGCGTGGGACTGGGGACAATCGTATTTCTACGGCACGGCCGACAGCGGCATGGTGGCGCAGGGACATCTGTACAGCGAGCATCCGGCCGGTAGCATTCTGTGGAGCGGCGGCGCGACAGGTCCCGAGGGCAGCATTGTTGTCCTGCCGCTGCTGCTGGTGATGGCGCTGTCGATGGCTCTGTGGTGGGGACGGAGGGGACGTTCGCCGTTTGCAGGAGCAGCGTGGAGGCCAGGGCGGATGGCTGCGCCGGACTCGGGACCGCGGATTACGGACCGATCTGCTTAGCTCAGGCGCTGTTCCAGCGGCACGTACTTTACCGGGTATTCCGGGCCGGTGTATTCGGCACGGGGGCGGATAAGCCGGTTGTCGTCGAGCTGCTCGATCACGTGCGCGGTCCATCCCGCGATGCGGCTCACGGCGAAGATGGGTGTGAAGAGGTCGAGGTCGATGCCCAGCGTGGTATACGTGGATGCCGAGTAAAAATCCACGTTGGCGTTGAGCTTCTTCTCGACCTTCACGAACTCCTCGATGCGGCGGGACATGTCAAACCACTTCGTGTTGCCGGACTCGCGGCTGAGCTGCTCAGACATTTTGCGCAGATGCGTGGCGCGAGGATCTTCCGTGCGGTAGACGCGATGGCCGAAGCCGAAGACTTTCTTCTTCTGCGCCAGCAGGGCCTTCACGTAGTCGACGGGATCGCCGCCCGACTTGCCGATTTCGAAGAGCATCTTCATCACGGCTTCGTTGGCGCCGCCGTGGAGCGGTCCTTTGAGCGCGCCGATGGCGCCGGTAATGGCCGAGTGCATGTCCGCCATGGTGCCGGCGATGACGCGCGCGGCAAATGTGGATGCATTGAACTCATGGTCGGCATGCAGGATGAGAGCCATGTCGAAGGCGTTGGTGGCCGCCGCGATGGGTTTTGTCCCGTGCAGCATCCAGAGAAAGTTGGCCGCATGCGACAGCGAGGGGTCAGGCGGTACGACGCCTTTGCCTTTGCGGATGCGGTCGTAGGCGGCTACCAGCATCGGCAGCTGCGCGGTCAGCGCAAACGATTTGCGGACATTCGAGTCGTGATCGACGGCGCTTTCCGCCGGATCGTAGAAGCTGAGCGCGGAAACCGCGGTGCGCAGAACTTCCATGGGCGTCGCGGTTTTGGGAATGGAACGAAACAGGTCGTAGATTTCCGGGGGCACGCGACGGGCCTGGGTGAGCTTTTCGGAAAATTCAGCCAGCTGCGAGCGGCTGGGCAGGTTGCCGTGCCACAGCAGATAGGTGGTTTCCTCGAAAGTGGACTGCTCTGCCAGCTCGTGAATGTCGATGCCGCGGTAGGCGAGCACGCCCGCATAGCCGTCGATCCAGCAGATGCCGGAATTCGCGGCCACAACCCCCTCCAGCCCTTTAACCACCGTTGCCGTCGCCATGTGCTGCCTTTCCCCCTCCGCCCAGCCCGGAAAAACTCGCGTCAATCGGCCGGATGCCGCGAATGCGCACTCCAATGAAAACGGCGCCCGTCACCTCTGGTTTGGACGCATTGCGCGACCAATCAGGACTACTTTTTATAGCTTACGCGAAGATCGCCTGTCATTCGGACATACGCGGCGAGAACAGGATTTCTGTTACTGAAGTCAGGGAAGGCGGCGCGCGGCCTCCGCGTTGGCTCAGGAGGCAGCGGCTGAGGTCGCGAACCGTCCAAAGCGGAAAGGCGACAGGTCGATTCCCGGCTGCTGGCCGCGCATCCACTGGCTCAGGATGCGCCCGGTGCCCGGGCCGAGCATGATTCCGTTCTTGAAATGGCCGGTGGCGACCCAGCAGCAATCGACGGTCTGATCGATAATGGGCAGGCCGTCGTCGGAACCGGGCCGGAACCCCACCCATGTCTCGGTGATGCTGGCATCGCGCAGCGGCGGCCACAGCTCGACGGCTCTCGAGAACAATTCCTGGATCCGCAACGGATCGACATTGCGGTCGAAGCCGGCGTCCTCCACAGTGGGTCCCACGGTATAACGGTTTCCGCCCCGGGGAACGACGTACACCTGCGGTGTGCGCAGCACGCACTGCATCTGAACTTCGCCCGGGAGCTCCGCGGTCAGCATGTGGCCCTTGCGCGGGACGACGGGCAAAGCCCGATCCAGGTTGGGCGCCCACGCTCCGCAGGCGTTGAGAAATGCCCCGGCGGAAAAAGAGCCGGCCGCTGTTACAAGCTCTGCGCCGGAAGCGGCGCCGTGAACGCTGAGAACCGCTGTGCGCTCGCGCAGCTCAATGCCCCCCGCACGCGCCGCCGCCGGCAACGCCTCCGCAAGATCCCAGGCGTCGAAGCTTTGCTCCGCGAGGAGCAGGAATTCGCGGCCGTGGGTGTTGGCGCCGGGCGCCAGCGACTGCACTTCGGTTTCGCTTACGGCCTTTGTTCCACGAGGCAGAGCGCGCACACCCAGAACCGTGCGCGTGGTGCGGATGGGAATCTTCTTCGCGGAGAGGCTCTCGATGCGCGAGAGAAATTCCGGATAGAGGGCGAGACTGAGGCTGGCGAGTTCTCGCAGCTCCGCGGGATTCTCCGGATCTGCGCCAGCCAGCATCCCGGCCGCGGCCCGTGAGGCTTCCGACATTGCTTCGCTCTGATCGAATACCGTAACGCTGCAGCCTGCAGCCGTGAGTTCAAGAGCGGTGGCGAGTCCGATGATGCCCGCACCCGCGATCGCGACATCTGCGCGGTTCATCGTTTCATTTTAATTTGCGCGCAACCGTGTGAGAGAGAAGAGTGGCTCGCCGGTGATGGTCGAAGGTGATATTGGCTCAGTACCGATGAGTGTAACTTTCGTGCGGAGTGGTGCGAAGACCCGTCATCATTAGCGATTTGCAGAGCGCGAATCACAACGAGAAAAGATGGATGCAAAAGATTGTCGAGGAAGAATCTTCCTTCATGGCGCGCCATTTTTACCAGGCAGGATCATGCGGACCGCTGATTCCTGTTGTGGAAATTCTCTGTGCACTCTCGAACAGAACGCGCATCCCTGGCGGTCATTCGTCAACCCACACGGAGGTCATCAGGTCTGTCCGAAAGATGGACACTGACGTGCACAGGCGTGGATTAAAATCTCGCGAGACTGTCAAACAGCTCTGTGCAGATTCGATAACGTGGCCACCCGCTCGCAGTCTTTGGCGTGTGACCTCGTACCGGCCCAGACCTTCTACCCCCCTAAGAAGAGCATTACCCGAATTGCGCCCAGTCGCGAGAACGACTGTTTGAGGTGAGGTAGATGTACGAAGTTCCGGTTCGTTTCCCATCCCAGCCCGATTCGGACTGGCCCGGCAGGCGTTTGTCCGATAGCCGCCTGAGGAACCGATCGCTGCTGCGCGATCGGCCTCGGCGGTTCAGACGCTACCTGCTGTATTTGGGACTGCTGGTTGGTTTCTGCATCCTGCTGGCGTTTGCCGGTTGCGGAACGAACACACCGACCGGAAGGATGACAGCCACGATTCCCGCTAACACCACCGGTGTTGACAGCTCCGGAGGTGAAGAGCGCTCCTTTCAATACATTTGGTGTAACGATTTCGTAGAGGTGGGGTTTATTCCGTTATGGGTCCATGCGAGGTCCAACCGATGACCGAAGCCAGGGAAGAGAAGAGAGGGCGCGGTGCTTTGCGCGGAAACGCGGATCAGGCGCCGAACTGTGGATTTTCCTGGTTATTTCGGCCGCAACTCAATCTCTTTGCGAAATTCCCCCGCGATATAATCAGTCTCGGGCCGGCTGCGACATCGAGCAGCGAGGCCTGTCCGAGAAGCGCAATAAGAAACAAATTTGAGCACAGGACGCGGGTGTGCCGGCTGCGTCTGCCGGTTGCCCAGGGCTAACTTTTTGACAGGCATGGCTCCCGCATGTGCGGCGGCCATTCCGGATCCGGGTCACTGGCCCGGCGTGGGGATCCACCATGGTGTCTCTACCCAATACGCTTCCGTCGCCGACCACTACGCTTCCGTCGCCGATTCGCATTCTGATTGCAGATGATCACCCGCTGTTTCGGGACGGCCTTCGCCGATTGCTCCAGGCCGAGCCTGGGTACGATGTGGTTGGGGAAGCCTCCGATGGAGACGTGCTGGTGGACCTGGCGCGGAAGACCCGGCCGGACATCCTTCTGCTCGATCTTTCGATGCCCCGCCAGGACGGAATGGAAGTGCTGCGGGAACTCTCGGCTTCCCGGCTGCCGGTGCGAACTTTATTGCTGACCGCGTCCATCGAAAAGGCGCAGATCGTTCAGGCGCTGAAGCTGGGAGCTTACGGAGTGATCATGAAGGAGTCGACCACCCAGCGTCTTTTCGACAGTATTCAGTGCGTGATGGCGGGCCAATATTGGGTGGGCCGCGAGAGCGTGACGGACCTGGTGCGGGCTCTGCGCAGCGTTGCGCCCACGGAAAACGGGATACGCAGCCGGGACTACGGGCTCACCACACGGGAACTCGAAATCGTAACCCTGGTTGTCGCCGGGTACTCCAACCCCGATATCGCGCAGAGGTGCTCGATCAGCGAACAGACGGTCAAGCACCACATCAGCAACATTTTTGACAAGCTGGGCGTCTCCAACCGCCTCGAACTTGCCCTGTTTGCGGTGAATCATCGGCTGACCGCGCTGGCTTCCTGAAGGGAAATCCACAGGCCGCCGGCAAATTCTTTGTCCCGAGAGAAACGACGCGCGTCGCAGGATCACCATTGTTTTAGCCCATCCTGGCGGGTACGCCACCTGGGTAACACACCATGGTTCCAGCAAACTAGCACTATGCAGTCATATGACGATAGTACTGTCGGGCCATTGCTGTCCCCAGGGAACTGCCCTAACCTAAAGCTCGCAAGTTGGACTGGCGAATTTGCGCCTGGGTCTAGTGCAAGGAGAGAGGATGGATTCGGATCGGGCCTTGAGCACGACCAATACAGAAATCTCCCGGGCTCGGCGATATGAAATTGGGACCGTTATCCGCTATCGGGCGCGCGGAGAGAGAGTGTGGCATGAGGGACTGACTGAAAATATCAGCATTTCCGGGGTGCTGATTCGCACCGCTCGCTCCCTGGATCCCAAAACTGCAATTGAAATGAGGTTTTTTCTTCCTGTTGAACTGGACGGCGAGTGCGCCGCTGAAGTTTTCTGCCGAGGGTTCGTAATCAGATCATCAAAATGCAGAATCCCGGCCGGTACGTACACGATTGCTGCCAAGATTATGCATTCGCGGTTCCTTCGCCAAATGGGCAGCCGAGAATATGTAGCCAAAGATTCAATGAATGGCAATCGACGGTTGGCGGTTTGATCGATTTCTCCTGTTAAATCCCGGCGTTGCAGGCGACAGGACGCCCCGAGTTTTATTGCTCGCCGGCGGCTCGAGGTTCGAGCGTGATTGTGGAAAACGGGCCCATGTGGCTCACAGGGCGGAGCTATAGCCTGAAGGCTGTCCCGACGGAGCAATCAAACCGAATGCTGGCCCCCACCATCATCGATCCTCAAGCCGGAGAGCAGCTGGCCTGGTGGGCGGTCTACACCCGGCATCAGCACGAAAAAACTGTGGCCGAGATGCTTTCGACCAAGGGGTTCGAGGTTTTCCTGCCGCTCCATGAATCGATGCGGCGCTGGAAAGACAGACAAAAGCTCCTCTCCCTGCCGCTTTTCCCCTGCTACGTCTTTGTTCAGGGCCGGCCCAGCCGGCGACTCCAGGTGGTGACCACGCCGGGAATCCACATGATTCTCTCCCACGGAGAACAGATTGCGGTCGTTCCCGAGGAAGAGATTCTGGCGATTCGCCGGGCCGTCAACGGGCACTATCGCGTCGAACCCCATCCGTTCCTGAAATGCGGGGAGCGGGTCCGGGTAACGCGTGGTTCGCTGGAAGGAGTGGAAGGAATCCTGGTTCGCAAGAAGAATCTCTATCGTCTGGTGCTGTCCGTCGATATGCTCGCCCAGTCGGTCGGCGTGGAAGTTGCTGCTGCCGATGTGGAGCCGGTGGGACTGCCCAGCCCCAAAAGCGTCGTATCCGTGGGAACTGTTGCGGGAATCGGAGATATGCACAGGGATTTTCCTTCCCCCGCAGCAGTTTCCGATACAAGATTAGAAAGCACTCGTTAAAGACCAACCGATCTCCAAAGTCAGCAGGCAGACACTCCGGTTGCAGCGGAGCGTAATGTGTGCTCGCGTGCAAGTGGTGCTTTGGGGCTCTCCAGAGGTTGTTGTGGTTATGAGATTCACAAGGGATTGCACCATCTTCGCTGGAATTCTGCTTTTCGCTGCTTCCGGTTCTCTGCTGGCCCAGACTGTGCCTGGCAGCGCAACTCCGGAATCGGTTCGCGCCGCCGGATCGTCGCCGGATCAGGTCACGGCTCCGCCCAGCCGGACGCACAACACCACCTACGTAATCGGCGACGATGACCTTCTTGAGATCAACGTCTGGAAAGAGCAGGACCTGTGCCGGACGATTCCGGTTCGCTCCGACGGCAAGATTTCCCTGCCGCTGGTGGGCGAGGTGCAGGCTGCCGGCCGCACTCCTGTCCAGCTGGAGGAAGACATCACAAGCCGGCTGCGGAACTTCATCACCGAACCAGCCGTGACGGTGATGGTGCAGAAGATCAACAGCCTGAAGTTCAACGTGATGGGCGAGGTGATCAAGCCGGGCGCTTATTCGCTTACGACAACGACGACGGTCGTGGACGCCATCGCGGTCGCCGGCGGCTTTCGGGACTTCGCGAAGAAGAAGTCGATTTACGTGCTGCACACCAATCCGGATGGCTCCGAATCCCGCGTTAAATTCAACTACGACGATTTTGTGAAGGGGAAGGACCCTCGTTCGAACCTCAGGCTTCAGCCTGGAGACACCGTCGTGGTGCCGTGAGCACACTATGATCACGAGAATTTGTCTGACCCTCGCGCTGCTGGCGGCCATCCCGGTGTGGTCCCAGACAACAGGCACAGGAACAGGGACGGGAACCGGTACGGGGACAGGGACCAACACCGGGACCAGCACGGGGACCGACGAGCAGCCGGACAATACGGTCATGAACAGTGGGATGTTGACGCCGCCGCCGGTGAGCGGCCAGGCGTACCCAATCGCTACGGGCGACGAAGTGCGCGTGAATTACATCGGCCTCGGGTTGACCGGTGAGGTTGCCTACGACGACAACCTGCTGGCCGGCTACAGCAGCACACCGACGAGCGACGAGATCTACTCCATCTGGCCGACGATCACGCTCGACAAAAGCACGCTGAGAGTTCGCGAGCAGATCAACTACAGCCCCGGGTTCACCTTTTACCATCCATCCTCGGATTACAACGAGTCCGATGAGAACGCCTCCGCGAACCTGCAGTACCGCGCTGGTTCAACGGCAACGTTTATCCTGCAGGATTCCTTCCTGCGCAGTTCCAGCTTGTTCAACCAGCCGTTTGCTTCGTCGCAGGGCGATATTAGCGCAGGGACCCCGCTTCAGGCCAGCGGTGTAATTGCCCCGTTTGCGGACCGCATTTCCAATGTTGCCAACGTGGCCCTCAACGATCAGGCCGGCGACAATCAGATGTTCGGAGTGAGCGGCCAGTACGGCCTGCTCGACTATCCCAACGCGTCGCAGGTGCCGGGCTTGTATAACTCGACGCTGTGGGGCGTTTCCGTTTTTGCCAGCCAGCGCATCGCCAGCCGCCAGTATCTCGGCGGAGAGGTTCAGCACTCAATAATCGCGAGCCATCTCAAAGGAACCGACAGCGAGGTGCAGACGGATAACCTTTTCCCGTTCTACACGATCTATCTCAGGAGCTCTGAGAGGGACACGTTTTCGATCTCAGTCAGCGGCGGACCTGAGCATTACTCGGCGTCGCAGCAACCCGAGTATCCCGTCTCAGGGTGGACACCCGCGGGGACCCTCGGCGTCGGATGGCAAGGACATCTTTCTACCGTGGCTGCGAGCTATACGCACAACCTGACCGGTGGTGGAGGACTTCCAGGGGCCTATATCGAGGACAAAGCCAACATCGCAGTTCGCCGGGAACTGACCCACACCTGGGAAGTCAATTTCTCCGGTTTCTACGCCCGGAACAACAACAAGACGCCGCTTTTTCCCCTCTCCGAACCCGGGGGGCACACCATGACTGCCGGCGCTTCAGTACAGCACGAGCTGAGCAGAAGTCTGAAGTTCCAGATCGGCTACGACTGGATGGATGAGAATTACAGCGGCATTGGGGCCTTAGCCAAGCTCCCCAACAGCGATCGTGAGTACGGCGCCATCACCTGGCAATTTAACCGACCCTTAGGACGTTAACCATGGCGGAGATTTACGAAGCGGAAAATGCAGAGAAGCTGGATATTGAGCGCTATCTGGACATAGCCCGGCGGCGCCATATTCACTTCCTTATCCCGCTTCTGCTCGGGTGGCTCATTGTATGGGGCAGCAGCTGGCTTATTTCGCCCCTCTATAAATC
>JASHPM010000257.1 GCA_030038115.1 Acidobacteriaceae bacterium
GTGACGCCCATGACCAGCGCGGCGTAGCCGAATATCTTGCGCCAGGTGACGCCGCCGCTCAGGTCCTGAATGGCCACGCCAATGACACGCGGAAACTGCACCCAGATGGCGTTGGCCAGGACGGTGCAGAGGCAGCCCCACAGATAGCCGCGCCAGTAGCGGCGCATATAGGGGAGCAGCGGTTTGAGGTTTCTGAGCATGGGCCGATCTATGTGGGGGTGCGGAGAAGCAGGTACGCTCCGGCGAGGCCGAAAAGGAAGTCGGGAGACCAGGCAGCCAGGAATGCCGGCAGCCAGCTGACGTTGCCCATGGCCTCAAAGAAGCCGGAGACAACGAAGTAGCAGATGGCCACGCCGATGGCGATGGCGATGCTGGAGAGCGAGCCACGTTTGCCCATGGAAAGCGCGAACGGAATGGCGAGGACCGCCATGACGAGGGTGATGAGCGGATAGGCGATTTTATGATTCAGCTGGACGCGGAGGGGAACGGTATTGAATCCACTCTGGCGGAGGTCGTGGATATAGGTGGCGAGCTCGCCAAAGTTCATCTCGGAAGACTGGCGCACTTCTTTCTTGAAGTACGCCGGTTGCTCGGAGATTTCGGAAAAGGTTCTGACCGGGAAGGTCTCGTAGCTGGTGACATCGGAGCCGCTGAAGGTGCGCATCCAGCCGTCTTCGAAGACCCAGGTGTTCAGGTTGGGCTCCCAGTGGGCGGTGGAGGCGAAGATGCGCTTGGCGATGGTGAAGGACCCGGGATTGAATTCGAAAATGGAGAGATTGCCAAAGGTATCGATGTCGGAGTCGAAGTACTCGTAATAGAAGATGCGGTTGCGCTGGCCGGGGCGCTGCTGGCCGAAGATCCACTTGCGCCCGGGATGCTCGAAGGTTTCAGCGGGTTTGCCTTTGATGACGTTGCGCAGTGCCTCCTGCCTGCGGTTGGCCTGGGGCAGATACAGCTCGTCGAACATGAAGAGGGAAACGGAGAGGACGGCAGCGATGGCGACGACGGGCACGGTGATGCGGTAAAGGCTGACACCGGTGGCCTTCATCGCGGTTATTTCGCTGTTGCGGTTCATAATGCCGAAGACCACGAGGACGCCGATGAGGACGCTGAGCGGGGTGATGAGGTAAATCATGCTGGGGGTGAGGTTGATGAGGTACTCGCCGACCGTCACGAGCGGAGTTTTGTTTTTGATGATGTCGCTCAGCAGCTCAAAGAAGGTGAAGATGAGCATAAGCATGACAAACGTAACGAGCACCATTACAAATGTCAGAGCAAACTCCCGCAGGACGTACTCATCGAGAATCAGGGGGAAGCGGCCGCGGGCGGCGCGCTTGCTCGCGGTCAGCCGCACAGTGGTGGTCGAGGAGGAGGATTCCTCCGCACGGAGCCGGAACCAGTTGCCGAGAGAAGCGAGCGCGGAGAGGGCTGCTCCACCGGTGGCCATTTGGCGCAGAAGGACGATGCCGCAGAGGGCAAAGATCAGGTTGGCCTGCCAGACTCCGAGGAAGACGGGGATTTTGTTTTGTCGCGCGAGCGCGGTT
Organism: Acidobacteriaceae bacterium; assembly: GCA_030038115.1. GTDB lineage: Bacteria > Acidobacteriota > Terriglobia > Terriglobales > Acidobacteriaceae > Palsa-343. The sequence continues at coordinate 1,545 of JASHPM010000257.1, forward strand.
CCGGTGGAGGAGAGGAAATAGTAGATGAAGACCAGGGCAATGGTGAGCACGAAGCCTGCGCCCTTGCCGCCGCGGCGGGACGAGACGCCGAGGGGAACGCCAACGAGCATGAGGACGAGGCAGGCGGCAGGGTAGGCGAGGCGCTTTTCGAATTCGATGGAGTAGATGCGACCGTTCTTGCCCTGAAAGCGATCCAGCAGCTCACGATTACTCATGGCAAGGATGGGTGTATCGCTGCGGCCGAGGCGAACATCTTCCTGGGAGCCGGCCTCGAGAGGCAGGTCGGTCTGGGCAAAGGTGGAGACGTTGTACTGGTTGGGCTGATCGGGGACGGTCTCGCTTTCGGCGCCGTCGCGGAGACGCATGGTGATGGTCTGGTTGGGACCATTGACGACGGTGGCGCGATCAGCGGTCGTGATTTTCGGCGCATTGGGATCGGTTACGTCGGCGAGAAAAATGCCACGCCAGTTGGCCGCGCCGGAGCCGGCGCGCACATCCTGGACGTAGAGCACGTAATCCCTGAAGTCCTCATAGAAGACGCGGGGCTGGACTTCGTAGGAAGCCTGGGCACTGGCGAGGGAATCTTCGAGGCTCCTCATGGCGGCGGCCGACTTCGGCGCGAGGTACAGGGTGTTCGCAAAGCTGATGCCCCACCCGGCGACGGCCACCATTCCGGCAATGCGAACGAAGCTCCACACGCCGATGCCGGAGGCGCGCATGGCGGTGATTTCGCTGTCGGAAGCAAGGCGGCTGAGACCGAGCAGAATGCCCACGAGCACGGCCATGGGAATGGTGACCGTGAACATGTCGGGGAGCGTGAACAGAACGATCTCGAGGATCGAGCCGAGGGAAGCGCTGTTGCGGACGATCATTTCCAGCAGATGCGGCAGGTAGCGGATGAAGAGAACGAAGGTGAAGATGGCGCCGCCGATGGCCGCGTGGGAAAGGATTTCCTTCAGGATGTAACGCGTGAGAATGCGCACGGTCGAGCTTCCGCTACCAGTTTACCGTGGAGTAAAGCGGCGGAGGCGGAGACTGTTAGAGAGGACGCTGACGGAGCTGAGGGCCATGGCGGCGCTGGCGATGGCGGGACTGAGCAGAATGCCGAAGGCCGGATACAATACGCCCGCGGCGATGGGAATGCCGAGCAGGTTGTAGCCAAAGGCCCAGCCGAGATTCTGGCGCATGACGCGCAGCGTCTGGCGAGCCAGGAGCACGGCGTCGAGGATCTGCCGAGGCTCGCCGTGGAGCAGGATCGCGTCGCCGGCTTCGCGCGCCAGATCGGCGCCAGTGCCCATGGCGATTCCGGCATTTGCCTGGGTGATGGCTGCGGCGTCGTTGATGCCATCGCCTGCCATACCGACACGATGGCCCTGCTGCTGGAGTTCGCGAATTTTGGCGAGCTTTTGATCGGGAAGCAGGCCGGCCCAAACCTGATCGATGCCGGCAGTGCGCGCGATTGCGGCGGCGGTAGCAGCCGTGTCACCGGTGAGCATGGCTGTGTGGATGCCAAGGCGGTGCAGGCCGGCGATGGCGGCGGGGGCGGATGAGCGGAGGATGTCGCGGGCCTCGATCACGCCGAGGAGCGTGCGATCCTGCCCGACAACCATGGCGACATACATGCGCGTGGTTCCGGGTTCTGTTGCGGGGCTCTCGGGGACGGCAACGCCGAGCTCCTGCATGAGAGCGGCATTGCCGGCGGCGACGCGGGCGCCGTTCACAAAACCCTGAATGCCTTTGCCGGGAACAGCGCGGGCGTCGTCGGCTGGGGGCACGTTAATGCTGCGCTTTTCCGCGGCGCTGAGGATCGCCCGGGCCAGCGGGTGTTCGGAGCGACGCTCCAAAGCTGCCGCGACGACCAGGACGCCATTCTCTGTTGTGCCGGCGCATGCGCGGATGGCGGCGACTTCGGGCCTGCCTTCGGTCAGCGTTCCGGTTTTGTCGAGCACGAGTGTGTCGATGCGTGCCAGCCGTTCCAGGCTCTCGCCGCCTTTGAAGAGAACACCAAGTTGCGCGCCGCGTCCAATGGCGACGGTGAGCGCGGCGGGGACCGCGAGGCCCATGGCGCAGGGGCAGGCCATGACGAGCACGGCGACGGAGACGGCGAAGGCGCGGCCGGATCCGCCGCCCAGTGCGATCCAGATGAAGAACGTGGCGAGCGCGAGGGCCAACACGATGGGAACGAAGACGGCGCTAACGCGATCCGCGAGCTGCTGCATGGGTGCGCGCGAGGATTGCGCCTCTTCGACGAGGCGCATCATCTGGCCGAGGACGCTGTCGACGCCGACGGAGGTGGCGCGGTATTCAAGGGCTCCATCGAAATTGAGCGAGCCGCCGATGACACGATCGCCGGGTTTTCTGGTGACGGGCAGGGATTCGCCTGTGATCAGCGATTCGTCGATGGAAGTGACGCCGGAAAGGACGACGCCGTCGACGGGCAGGCGCTCGCCGGGACGTAGCAT
>JASHPM010000258.1 GCA_030038115.1 Acidobacteriaceae bacterium
ACCAGACCCAACCCCAGCAATGCCCACCATGAGCCGATCTCCGGCACAGCCAGCGAAATATGCGCACCAGCAGCCCAGATCAAAAGCGTGATTGCACTCGCCGTCGTCGACAGCGCCAGCAGCATCGCAGTATCGATCCTCTCCCGCAGCCGCCCTGTGATCACCAGAAAGAGCGCGAAGCAAACCGCCGCCAGCACCGCCAGCCCATCCGCGTACGAACGAGACAAAGCATGACGCAGGTCGCCCGCGACAATCAGGCAGCTCCCAGCCAGACTCACCAGCAGCGCCGTCCAGAATCGCACCGCCGGCAGCTTCCGCGTCAGAATCCAGGTGAAGAGCCCCACAAATAGCGGAGCGATGTTGCTCAGGAACGTCGCGTTTCCCGCCGACGTATGCATTACCGCGACGTTCCACAACCCAACGTCGCCGGCGAAGAAAATGCCGCCCGCCGCGGTGACCCAGAATGTTCTTCGCGTAAGGCCCCGCCGGGAGTGGCCGAAGAAAAGAAGAATCGGCCACAACACAATCGCCGCAATCAGCATGCGATAAAACGCAGACGCAACACCCGGCATCTTCGCCCAGCGCACGAAGATCGCCGACCACGATATCGCGAGCACACCGCCGGCCAGCGCACCCAGCGCCGCCAGTCTGCGTTCAGCCTGCATGGATCCATGGTATGCACGTCATCACAGATAGCGCCTGACTCGCCTGCGATATTCTTCGAACTCCGCACCGTAATGCTTCCGCATGAACTCCTCTTCTCGCAGAATTTGGCGATGGAGAAGCCAAAACCCTGCTGCCGCATAGACCAGAAGGACCCTGTTCGGAAAAACCAGAAACTGCCCCAGCAGCACCAACGCGAAAGCTACGTAGATCGGATTGCGGCTGTAAGCGAACACACCGGACGTGATGAGCTCGTCCGGATGCTCGGTATCGATGCCCACCCGGAAGCTGCGCCCAAAAGAAACAAGGCCCGCCACGAACAGCGACAGCCCCGCCGCGCACAAGGCAACTCCGATCCAGGATGCGATTGCGGAACGAAAAAGTTCCTGCCGGCTCGGCGTTGGGAGCGGAAATGCGTGAGCAAAGACGATATAGAAATAGAACAACGCAAAAGGAGGAATCAGGAAATCCTTCTTGTCGATGTTTCCGAAATGGATTGCCTTGATTCCCTGTCTCTTCATCAGCAGCGCCCGGGTCAGCACCAGTCCCATCAGCAGGACAATCGTCAGGGCCGCGAAATATTCTGGCATAGAAACCCTCGAAATCCGTTCTTCGAGTCATCCGAAATCGCGAACTATCCGCTATTGTCCGCCCCTGGCCGTCAGCTTCACCTCGATATTGCCGCGCGTCGCATTCGAATATGGACAGACCCGGTGCGCCGCCGCCACTAATTCCTCCGCGCTTGCCTGATCCTGCTCAGGAATTGTCACGTCCAGCTCCACGCGCAGCGTAAAACCCTCGCCCTGGCCTTCGTCGAACGGCCCCACACCCACGCACGCCCGCACGCTCACAACGCCGGTCTTCTTGCCCGCCTGCTGGGCCATGTACTCCACCGCGCCACCGAAACACGCGGCGTACCCCGCACCAAAGAGTTGTTCCGGATTGGTCTTGCCGCCCTTGCCGCCCATCCCCGGCGGCAGCGCCAGATCCAGATCGAGCAACCCATCGGAGCTGCGCACATGCCCGTGCCGCGCGCCCAGCGCCGTCACATCCGCTGTGTAGAGAACCTGCATCGTCCAACCTCCTGGATCGATTGTCGCTGATGACGATGATAGTTTTTGAACACCCGACGATGATCCTGCCCTAACTCCGTTCCGGCGGCTGGGTTGCCGAGGTTAGTCCTCGATCTGTCCCGACTCGATCTCCCGCAGCAGCGTCTCCAGCTCCTCGGGTAGCGGAGACTTCAGGTGAACGGATTCTCCGGTGCGGGGATGCGCGAACTCCAGCTCCGCCGCATGCAGAAAATTCCGTTCGAGTTCGAGGCTCTCCGGCTCCGGGTACGTCGCCAGCCTCGACGGGATCACCATCAGCCGCGCCGGCGCTCCATAGACCGTGTCGCCCACCACGGAATGGCCGATGGAAGCCAGATGCACGCGAATCTGGTGCGTGCGCCCAGTCTCAATGCGAACCGAAACCAGGGTGAACTGCCCGAATCGCGAGCTGATTCTGCGCATCACCGTGTAGTGCGAGACCGCCGTGCGCGCCCCGGTGCGCCTGCGCGTAGTCATGCGCGTGCGCCGCAACAGGTCGCGCGCAATCGGCGCGTCAATGGTGCCGCGATCCTGCTTCAGATGTCCGTGCACCAGCGCGATATAGGTTTTGTGCATCCTGCGCTGCGCGAACATCTCCGCCAGCCGCGCATGCGCGGCATCGTTGCGGGCAACGATGATCAGCCCGCTGGTCTGTTTATCGAGCCGGTGCACAATGCCTGGCCGCTGATCGCCGCCCACCGATGAGAGCGCCTGGTAGCGATGCAGCAGCGCATTCACCAGCGTGCCGCCCTCGCCCTCCACAGCGCCGGCGCCGGCGTGAACGCTCATGCCCGCCGGCTTGTCGATGACGGAAAACTCATCGTCTTCATAAACGATGTTGAGCGGAATGTCCTCGGCCACGGCCTTCAGCGGCTTCGGCGTGGGATCGCCCAGCACTTCGACGAATTCACCGCCGCGCAGGCGATAGGACGCTCGTGGGGACTTGCCGTCCAGGCGAACGTTTTCCTGCTCGATCATGAGCTGGACGCGCTCGCGGCTCACTCCGCGCATCTGGCTGGCCAGCCACGCATCCAGACGCTGTTTCGCCGCTTCTACGGGAACGGTATAGGTCGTGATCTTACTCAAAATGGCCCGCCCGGGCCGGTCAGGCCTGGAATCCACCCCGGCATGTTTGGCGCTGGAGGCGGTGGAGGCGGCGCAGCCGAGGGAACCCATCCGCGCTGCACCAGCCAGTTGCGCAGCAACTCGGGCCATGTGGAGAGCGGCAGGATCGATCCGCACAAGCCGCAGCCATGATTGGCGAAGTCGTAGATGTGCAGTTCGGCGGGCACGTGGTGATCGATCAGCGCGCGATAAAAATCCACGCTGTTCGCCACCGGAACGACCGGGTCGCTGGTTGTCGCGAACAGAAATGTCCCCGGCGTCTGGGCGGTCACCGCGAACTGATTCGAATATCGATGCGCCAGCTCCGCATCCGGCTTCGACCCCAGGAAATCCTCGCGCGAGGTTGGATGCGTCTCCGGCGGCTCCATGCTGATCACCGGATACGCCAGCACCATAAAGTCCGGACGGCAACTCTGCGCGTCCGCTTCATCGGGCGTATTCACCGGAACCGCGTCCGAATCGCAATGCGTGCCCAGCGTCGACGCCAGATGTCCTCCCGCCGAGAATCCCCACACCCCCAACCGATGCGGATCGATGCCGTACTCCGCAGTGTGCGCGCGGATCAGCCGCATCGCGCGCTGGCCGTCCTCGACCGGCGCTGGATAATGATAGGGCGCAACGCGGTAATCCAGCACAAACGCCGGAATGCCCTGTGCGTTCAGCCACTCGGCGACCTGCACGCCTTCGTACCCGGTTCCCACGTGCTTATAGCTGCCGCCCGGAATGATCAGCACCGCGGTACTGGTCGAGCGCGTTTGCGGCAGAAAGGGATACAAGCGCGGCTTGTCTGTCTCACCCTGGCCCAGCGCGTCCGGCGCACCGTTCGGCCACAGAAAAACCGGCTGCGGCATGCCTGCGGGAAGCTGCGCGTGCAAAGAAAAAGCCGCCATCAGAAAAACACACAGATTCAGTCGCCGCTTCATTGCGACCAGTATATGCAGCCGATTGCATGTCCGGGCGATTACCCTTGCGAGGAGAAATCGCGAATCATCTGTGGTGCGCCGCGGCAGTTGTTGAGTTGCTCAGCGCACGCTCGCGCCGGCCGACTGCCACAAAAGCGCGGGTGCGGTATCCGGCTTCTTGTCGTCCTTGCCCCACGTCCAGTACATGCCGACGTATGCGTAGTTCTCCGTCTGTCCGGCGACGGAGTGCCCGTAGCAGAACAGGAACTGCTCGTTGGGGTTGTGCTTGAAATGGTAGTAGCCGCCCAGGTCCACCAGCGTGGAGGCCTGCGTCTGCGGCGTCGCAAATCCTTCCTTACCGTGCGCGAATACCTCGCCCCCGAACTCCAGCCGCTCGCCAAACGTGTACTTCAGCAGAAATCCGCCGTAGGGAAAATCCCGATAGCTGGTTTGCGGCACCACCGTTTCGCCGGCCCCGCCGTCCAGCAGCCACTTGCCGATGTTCTTCTGCAGCCACAGGGGAAGCCGGTACCACGCCTTGCCTACGCCCAGTCCCTTCGCGTAGCTGCCGGTCGGCATCTCGAACATCGTGAAGGTCCCGATCTGCGGAATGTACTTCGACTCCTTGATGTAGGCGATTTTCGCGCCCAGTTCCATGTCCGTCAGCCCGAACTCTGTAGGTCCGGTTCCACCGGGCAGATAGGCAGGATTGTTCGACGGCGCCACGACACCCCAGGGCAGGATCGCGTGCAGCTGGACGCGCGGAATGGCGCCCCAGTTGAACTCGAGCGCCGGCCCCACAGAGTCCATCTCCGCCGGGGTTCCGTCGGCCGCGCCGAAGATATAGAACTCGTAATGGTGCAGATCAACCGGCACCGGATCGTCGGTTTGGTAGGGAGGCCCCTGCGCCCACAGCGGTCGTGCCATCGCCGCGAGCAGCAGCAGGCACAGCAGAGATGTTCGCCGCCAGTGGAGCTTCGTGGCCGGTCCTGTATCGCATCGTTGCATATTTGGTTCCAGGAACCGGCTCCCCTATCTTCCCAGCAACAGATCTTCGAACGGTGGAAACGTCAGCAATAGTCCCAGCGCAAGGAAGACAAACGATACGGCACTCACTTTGGCGATCGCGACTGTCCTTCCCCTCCAAACACGGTAAGCAATAAACCACACCGCCAGCCAGATCAAAATCGCCACCGTGGTCACGCCGGAGAGCGGCCCCGTCGGCCGATAAAACGTCAGCAGCATCGCGACCGCTTTGGAACCATCTCCGGCGAGAGCCAAAAGGCTCAATGCCAGGCATCCGACGCCGGCACCCAGCATCGCTGCGCCCGCTGCCCCGTTCGGAATCGGCTCCTCCGGCTTCATTGCCCGCTCCTCAGCGTGATCAACCGGCCTCCCTGGACCGGCGCCTTTTTGTTCAGAAACGCCCCAAACCCTCCGGCTACGCCCGCGGC
>JASHPM010000259.1 GCA_030038115.1 Acidobacteriaceae bacterium
GATTCTTGGCATACCCGTCGCCGCCATGGGCGTTGCCGGATATGCTGTCATCGCGCTGTTCGCCTTTCTCCGCCAGCGCTGGCTCACGCTGCTCTTCTCTCTCGCCGGCCTGGGCTTCGCACTGTACCTCAGCAACATCGAGGCTCATGTGCTGGAAGTCTGGTGCCTCTATTGCGTCATCTCCCAGGGACTGATTGCGCTCATCTTCGTGCTTGCCCTCATCACTGTCTTTGTTCGTCCCAAAACGTTATAGCGCCGCCGCGCTGCCGACACCGTATCATCGCTGCATGAACGGTGCGCCTGGACAACAGTCATCCGGCGCGCATCCTGTACCACCATGGAACGCACGCCCCGCAATTTCGTTCGCTGGCTGTTCGATGCCGGCTCGGGCCCGCCCAATCGCTTTGCGCCGCGCTGGATCTTCCTCCGCGCCCTGGCCGCGATCTACTTCTCCGCGTTTCTCGCGCTGTTCTTTCAGATCGAGGGCCTGATCGGCCCCAACGGCATCCTGCCCGCGGCCAACTTCCTTGAAGCTGTTCACCGCCAGGTCCCCGGCTCGCTGCGCTTCTGGTATGCGCCCACACTCTTCTGGTTCTCCTCCGGCTCCCACATGATGACGGCCGTAGTCTGGATTGGCCTTGTTGCCTCCATCGCCGCCTTCGTGAACGTCTGGCCGCGCCTCAGCTTCCTTCTCTGCTTCGTCTGCTTCATGTCGTTCGTCACCGCGGCAGGCGACTTCTCCGGCTATCAATCCGACGGCATGCTCCTTGAAGCCGGCTTTCTGGCGCTGTTCTTCGCGCCCCGCGGCCTCTGGCCCGGCTGGGGTATTGATTCTCCGCCGCCGCGCGCCGCGCTCTTCCTCCTGCAGTGGGAGTGGTTCCGCATCTATTTCGAATCCGGCATTGTGAAGTTGCTCAGCGGCGACCCCGAATGGCGTCAACTCACTGCGATGGACGAGTACTACCAGAACGGCCCGCTGCCCACATGGATCGGCTGGTATGTGCAGCATCTCCCGCACTGGTTCCAGGTTGCGACCGCCGGAGGAACGCTGGTCATGGAAATCGGCATCATCTGGATGCTCTTTCTCCCTCGCCGCGTCCGGCTCATCTGCTTCTGCATTGTTACGCCGTGGGAGATCGGCGTTATCCTCACCGCCAACTATGCCTTCCTGAACTACCTCGTCCTCTGTCTCGGCTTCCTTCTCCTCGACGACCGAAGCCTCCTCTCGTGGATTCCCGCGCGCTTTCGCGATCCCCTGGAGCACGTCGTCATCCCCGAATCGGTGGCCGTGGCCGAAGAGCGGCTGTCCATTATCGCCGCCACGGACCAGCGCTACGCCCCCGATACCAAAGAACCGCCCCCCAGCACCCGCGTCCTGCGCGGTTTGTCCAACCACTTCAGAGCCTTTCGTCTGGCGGTCACCGCCGTGCTGCTCACCTGGATCGCCTACGCCACTACCGGCGAGATGCTGCGCATGCCCTGGCCCGACTTCCCGCTATTCACTGCTCCCATCACAGCGCTGGAACCCTTTCGCATCGCCAACCAGTACGGCCTTTTCGCCGTTATGACCCGCGGCCGCTATGAAATCGAGTTTCAGGGCTCCAACGACGGCCAGAACTGGACACCGTATCTCTTTCTACACAAGCCGCAGGCCGTGAACGAGGCCCCCGGCATCTACGCCCCGTACCAGCCACGCTTCGACTGGAACCTCTGGTTCGCTTCCCTCACCGATTTCCAGCAAGCTGAAATCGTTCCCCTCACCGAAGAGCGCCTGCTGGAAGGCGACCCCGACGTCCTTTCCCTCTTTAAAGACAATCCCTTTCCCCACGCGCCTCCGAAATACATCCGCGCGGTGCTCTGGCAGTACTGGTTCACCTCCCTGGACGAGAAACGCCTCAACGGCGACTGGTGGCGTCGCGAGCTGCTCGGCCTCTACGCGCCGGTCGTCACCCGCGAACCCGACGGGAAATTCAGCGTGGTCCAGTGGCCTGAGCCCCTGCCCCCTCACAATTAGACCCTGTACCCTGCTCCCTGCACCCTGTACCCTGTTTTCATGCCTGACCCCATGTCCCGCTCCCTCCCCTTCGAAGATCCCGAGGTTTCCGCCGCCCTCGACGCCGAAGTCCGCCGCCAGCACGAAGGTCTCGAGATGATCGCCTCGGAGAACTTCGTCAGCCGCGCCGTGCTCGAAGCCGCCGCCTCCGTCTTCACCAACAAATACGCTGAAGGCTATCCGGGACGCCGGTACTACGGCGGGTGCGAGTACGCCGACGTGGTCGAAAACCTCGCCCGCGACCGCGCCAAACAGCTCTTCTCGGCCGAGCACGCCAACGTTCAGCCCCACTCCGGCTCCCAGGCCAACGCCTCCGCCTACGCGGCTGTCCTGCAGCCCGGCGACACCATCCTCGGCCTCGATCTTGCCCACGGCGGCCATCTCACCCACGGCCACAAGCTCAATTTCTCCGGCAAGCTCTACCACGTCGTCTCCTACGGCGTCCGCAAAGACACCGAAACCATCGACTACGACCTCCTTGAAGAAACTGCTCTTCGCGAAAAGCCCAAAGTCATCATCGGCGGCGGCAGCGCCTATCCGCGCTTCCTCGATTTCGCCCGCATGCGCCAGATCGCCGACAAATCCGGAGCCATCCTCATCGTCGACATGGCCCACTTCGCCGGACTCGTCGCCGGCGGCGTCCATCCCTCGCCCGTTCCTCACGCGCAGATCGTCACCACCACCACCCACAAGACTCTGCGCGGGCCCCGCGCGGGCATGGTCCTCAGCCGCCAGGATTTTGCGGCGGCCATCGACAAAGCCGTCTTTCCCGGCCAGCAGGGTGGACCCCTGGTGCACATCATCGCCGCCAAAGCCGTCGCCTTCCGCGAGGCGCTGCAGCCGGATTTCAAAACCTACGCCGCGCAGATCGTGGCCAACGCCAAAGTCCTTGCCGCAACCCTCGCCAATGCCGGCTACCGCATCATCTCCGGCGGCACCGACACGCACCTCATGCTTGTCGACGTCTTCGCCAAAGGCATGCTGGGCAGCGAGGCCGAGGCCGCACTGGGCGAAGCCGGCATCACCGTCAACAAAAACGCCATCCCCTTCGACACCAATCCCCCGCTCAAGCCCTCCGGCATCCGCATCGGTACGCCCGCGCTCACTACGCGCGGCATGAAAGAAGCCGAAATGCGCTTGATCGGCGGCTGGATCGCCCTCGCCCTTGAACATCGCACCGACTCCGCCGCACTGGCCCGCATTCGCCGTCAGGTCCTCGAGCTCGCCGAGCAGTTCCCGCTCTACGGCTGGCTCCGCGAACCCGCCGGTGTAGCGCAATAGCTGGCGCTCAAAATACGAATATGTGCAGAAATATCAAAACCCTCTTCAATTTCGAACCGCCTGTCACACAGGACGAGATTCGCGCCGCATCCCTGCAGTTCGTCCGCAAGATCACCGGCTTCAACAAGCCTTCCCAGGCCAACGAGGCCGTCTTCCTTGCCGCCGTCGACGAGGTTGCCGCGACTTCCACGCGCCTCCTCGATTCCCTTGCCACCAGCGCCCCGCCCAAAAACCGGGAAGAGGAAGCTGCGAAGGCAAAAGCGCGAGCCGCCGTCCGTTTCAGCGCCTGAGGACTGGCCGTCCGGGCCATTGTGCGTGCGCGCAGCCACCTGGCATGACGCATAATCCGCACCGTTAGTCACAATCCATTCCGGTTCCGCCTTTCCCGGGAACCATTCAGCTAAACTGCACGTACTCGTCCGCAGCGGAGCGTGTGCGTCCAGCCGCAAGGAGGCGACCCCAGTGGAACTCTTCACTCAGCTCAGGCAGATATTGCGCAGGCTCGGCCACGCTCCCATGTTCACGCTGGTCACCCTCATCACCCTCGCCGCCGGTGTCGGCGCAACCATCGCCGTCTTCAGCGTCCTTGAAGGCGTGCTGCTCAAGCCTCTCCCCTACCCACACCCCAGCGAGCTGGTCGGCGTCTGGCACACCGCGCCGGGCCTCAATCTCGACCTCATCAATATGGCTCCGTCCAATTACTTCATCTATCGCGAGCAGAGCCGCGCTTTCGAGGACATTGGCATCTATCAGGGCGATTCGGTGAGCGTCACCGGCCAGGGCAATCCCGAGCAGGTTGACGCCGCCGACGTCACCGACGGCGTGCTGCCCATCCTCGGCATCGCCCCCATGCTGGGCCGCACCTTCACCAGGGCCGACGCCGCGTCCGGCGCCCCGCAAACCGTGATTCTCAGCTCTGGCTACTGGCAGCGGCACTATGGCGGCGATCGCTCCGTGATCGGCCGCTCCATCACCATCGACGGCAAGCTCCGCCAGGTGATCGGCATCATGCCGCAGAGCTTTCGTTTCCTGGACTGGACGATGCAGCCCGCGCTGTATTTGCCGCTGCAGTTCGATCGCAACAAAACCACCCTGGGCCAGTTCAGCTTTGAGGGCGTCGCCCGCCTGAAACCCGGGCAGACCCTCGACACCGCCAACGCCGACGTGGCCCGCATGATCCCCATTGTGTGGAGCAGCTTCCCCTCCCCGCCGGGTTTCAGCCTCGAGCTCTTTAAGAAAGCCCGAGTCGGTCCCAAAGTTCGCCCGCTGATGCGCGATGTCGTCGGTGACGTCGGCCAGCTGCTCTGGATTCTGATGGGCAGCATCGGCATCGTTCTGCTCATCGCCTGCGCCAACGTCGCCAATCTCATGCTTGTCCGCGCGGAGGGCCGCCATCAGGAGCTGGCCATCTGTTCCGCTCTGGGCGCCTCACGCTGGCGTATCTCCAGCGAATTTCTCCTCGAAAGCATCATCATCGGCGTCCTCGGCAGCGCGGCGGGACTCGCCCTGGCTTTTGGCGCGCTGCGCCTCCTTATCGCCATCGCCCCCGCGGGCCTGCCGCGCCTCGGCGACATCGGCATCGACCTGCCCGTCCTGGCCTTCACGGTCCTCGTAGCGCTGCTCTGCAGCCTCCTCTTCGGTTCCATCCCCGCACTTCGCTACGCGCACGCCCGCATGGGCACCGGCCTGCGCGAAGGCGGCCGCTCTCTCAGCCAGGGACGCGAGCGTCACCGCACCCGCAACATCCTGGTCGTCGTTCAGGTAAGCCTCGCCTTTGTGCTGCTTATTTGCTCGGGCCTGATGATCCGCACCTTCCGCGCCCTCGCTCACGTCAATCCTGGCTACGACACCGCTGCGCCTATCCAGACCCTGCGTATCAATATCATGGACGCCGAGATCCCCGACGCCGACAAAGCCGTACGCATGGAGGAGGCCATGTCGCACGCCATGGCCGCCGTCCCTGGCGTCAACAGCGTCGCCATCGCCAACTCCGTCCCCATGGATGGCGGCCAGTGGATGGATCCGGTCTTTGCGCAGGATCACAGCTACACCGAAGGACAAATGCCGCCGCTGCGCCGTTTCAAATTTGCCTCTCCACGGTTCTTCCACACCATGGGTATTCCGCTTGTCGCCGGCCGGGACTTTACCTGGGACGAGACCTACCAGAAGCTGCCGGTGGCCATCGTCTCGGAGAACTTTGCCCGCGAATACTGGGCCAATCCGCAAAATGCCCTCGGCAAGCGCGTCCGCGTGAGCACGACCGACGACTGGCGCGAGATCGTGGGCGTCGTTGGCGACGTTCACGACGACGGCATCAACCAGGATGCTCCCCGGATTGCCTGGTGGCCGCTCCTGTTGAGCAACTTCGAGAGCAGCAAGGTGGACGTACGCCGCTACGTCGTCTTCGCTGTCCGCAGCCCGCGCGCCGGCTCGGCGAGCCTCATCGGCGACCTCACCCGCGCCATCTGGTCTGTGGACTCCAATCTCCCCGCCTCCAACATCCACACCCAGCAGTATTTCTACGAGCGCTCCATGGCCCGCACGTCCTTCACCCTGGTGATGATCGGCGTCGCCGGCGGGCTCGCCCTGCTTCTCGGGCTCGTCGGCCTCTACGGCGTCATTGCGTACTCCGCATCGCA
>JASHPM010000260.1 GCA_030038115.1 Acidobacteriaceae bacterium
CCTCCATTGGAATGCAGCACGTCCAGGTTCATCGTGCCCAAACCATGCCAGCCTGTTCCGTGCAGTAAGCAGATCTTCTCCTCCAGAGTCATCCGCTTCAGGACCAGATCGGCCCGCGCATCCGGTGAAAGAGCGCGGTCCAGCCATGGATACTGGAGGGCGTTCCCGGCATTTCCATGGGGGGCGTACTGCCCGCAGTGCGGAGAGACTGCAACCAGCGCAACCAGGCCCAGGATAATGGTAATGGGCCGCCGCGCCCGCGGATACCAGTTCATCGCTTTTCCCTCACATCAGGCTATTCGTTGCGCAGCGCCGCTCTTCGCCCTGGCCCGGTTCGCCCACAACCTGTTTGCCACGCATCTCCCGCTCTTTGCCCCGACCCGGCTCACCCACAACCTGTTTGCCACGCATCTCCCGCTCTTTGCCCCGGCGAGGTTCACCCCACAGCAAGAAGCAGAAACCTCCGTCCATCCTATCGTCCAGACAAAAATGGCCTTATCCCAGTTGCCGAAGTACCGTTACCATCCCGTTTTGGAACGCAACAGCTAAAATCTTCACCTGGCTCATATCCTTGATCCAACCATCCTGAAATCAGGTCAGTTACCGGAAATCGAGCCAGCTGAAACCTGGAAGCTGAAGCCGGAAGCTGGAGGCTGAAAGCTAGAGTACCTCCGTACCGCTCCACCCCCATTTTTCCCTTGCGCTTCTCATTCCCCCGAACGACACTGGTTATAGTTAGAAATATGCCCAGGAAAGGGCCGCCGCGCGCGGCCCTTTCCTTTTGGAGCCATGCCTTGACCAAAGTTTTATTCGATAGGGTTCGCAACTGCGCAGCGCGGCGCCGCCGCTCTGCCCGTCATCAGGCAGCAGCTTCGTCGCTTCCCCCCGCCGAACACCTGGGTTTGAAGTCTCCTCTAAGTATCGTCTTTCCTGCGCCCAGGCATGAAAGACGCAATGCAGATGGTTTTGAAGCCTCTGAGAAGTACCATGTTTGCCGGTAGTTACACTTTGAAGGCTTCAAACAAAATTCGCACTTACCGGCAGGCAAAGTACTTACCCGAAAGGTTGACCCGCCTGGGGAAGCGGGTATTTCCAGCAGCCGTCACAACCCGACAATCCCGTTGTCTTGCCACCGCGATTTCTCATTCCTCGACTGGTCGGTCTTTTGTCGGGTCGAGCTTCCACAGAATCTGCCGGAAAAGACCCAGCCACTCATACAGTTCCGACTGGTTGAGCTGCAGGTGCCGAACCAGGCGGCGGATCCTCTCCTCAGAGGAAGGATCCCGGCCATGGTGAATGTATCCGCTGTGTTCGAGAGCCTGCAGCAGGACGGCGACCAGTCGCTCGCGCTCGCCAGCCGTCGCGATCGGCTCATCGGGAACGACCACGCTGGGTTCTGTCGCAGTCTCGCGAATCAGCTCGTACAGCACGACGGCGACAGCCTGGCCGAGGTTCATGGACGGATGTTCCGCGCGCGTGGGAATACGCAACAGGAAATCGCAGTGGCTCAGATCCTGATTGGAGAGCCCGACCTTCTCCGAGCCGAAGAGCAACGCGACGTTGGCTTCGGAGCGGAGATGCTGTCGCATGACTGCGGCGCACTCTTCGAGACGCTGCAACGATTCCTGCGGAGTGCGGCGGCTGCCATCGGTGGTGCCGACGACGAGAGAACAGTCGGCCACGGCGTCGGCGACGCGCTCAAACTCCTCGGCTGCCGTCAGGACCGGCTCGGCATCGACGGCGGACCTGGCTTCGCGAAAGGCGGGATCGTAAGGGTGCACCACGCGCAGATGAGGCGCTCCGAAATTGGACATGGCGCGCGCGGCGGCTCCGATGTTGAGCGGGTTGCGGCTCGCGACCAGCACCACGCGGAGGCGATCCAGTTCTGCAGCGGTCAGCACGGTAGGTCACTTTAGGATAGTGCAGGCGCACCGCCGAGGAAGATGTTCGCTGGTTGCGCGTGCCACAATGGTCCATAGACATTATGGACAACGAAAGCATTCCTTCCCCTGCCGAGAGCCCCGCGGAAACCGCTGCCGAGTCGACCGAGTCGTTTGGTGAACTTCTTTCGGAGTTTGAGCAGACTCACAAAGCCGGCGGCGCAAGACAACTGGAGGGCACCGTTATTTCGCTCGATGCCGAGTCGGTGTTTCTGGATATCGGCTTCAAGGTGGAAGGCATTCTGCCGCGCTCGGCGTTCAGCGACAATGCCGAAAGTGTCAAACCGGGCGACAAGTTTCCGGTTTCGGTGAAGGGCCGCAACGCGGAACGCTATTACGAGCTGTCGCGGTTCAAAGTGGCGCAGCCGACCGACTGGGCTGCGCTCGAAGAAGCCTTCGCGCAGAAGACAGCGATTGTGGGAACAGTGACAGCGGTCGTCAAAGGCGGGCTCAGCGTGGATGTGGGCGTGCGCGCGTTCATGCCGGCCTCGCGCAGCGGGGTGCGCGACGCGCGCGAGATGGAGAAGCTGGTCGGCCAGGAGATCACGTGCCGGATCATCAAGTTCGATGCGACGGAAGAAGACGTGGTCGTCGACCGGCGCGCGATCGCGGAGGAAGAGGCGCTGGTTCTGCAGCAGAGCCGCTATGGTGAGCTGAAGGAGGGCGACGTTGTCAGCGGCACGGTGCGCAGTTTGGCGAGCTATGGCGCGTTTGTCGATCTGGGTGGGATCGACGGGCTGCTGCACGTGAGCGATATTTCCTGGAGCCGCATCGGCGATCCGGCGGATGTGCTGTCCGTAGGGCAGGAACTGCAGCTGAAGGTGTTGAAGGTGGATCGGGAGAACCGGCGGATTTCCCTCGGGCTCAGGCAGCTGCAGCCAGAGCCGTGGGAGGCTGTGCCGGAGAAGTACAAAGTGGGCGAACGGATTAGGGGCTCGGTGACGCGGCTGATGGACTTTGGCGCGTTTGTCGAACTCGAACCTGGAATTGAAGGGCTGATTCATGTTTCGGAGATGTCGTGGGTGAAGAAGGTGCGCAAGCCGAGCGACATTTTGAAGGAAGGCGACACGGTTGAGGTGGTGATCCTGTCGATCAGTCCGGCGGAGCGGCGGATTTCGCTGGGGTTGAAGCAGGCGCTGGGCGATCCGTGGGCCGAGATCGCGAAGAAGTTTCCTCCGGGTGCGGCAGTGGAGGGTCCGGTGACGCGGCTGATGAAGTTTGGCGCCTTCGTGCAGATGACGGAAGGCGTGGAAGGCCTGGTGCACATCAGCGAAATTGTGGCCGACCGGCATCTTCATCATCCGCAGGATGTGCTGCAGGTGGGGCAAGTGGTGCGGGCGCAGGTACTTGCCGTCGACCAGGAAAAGCGGCAGGTGAAGCTGAGCATGAAGCAGCTGGTGCCGACGAGCATCGATGAGTATCTCGCGGAGCACAAGGAGGGCGATGTGGTTTCGGGTCGCGTGATCGACCAGTCGGCCGGCGGCGCGATTGTGGAACTGGGCGAAGGAATTCGGGCGAAATGCCGGATCGCGGAGAATGCGGCTGCGGAGGAGAAGAAGGGCGAATCGGGGCTGGATTTGTCGTCGCTGACGAACCTGCTGCAGGCGCGGTGGAAGGGTGAGGTGAAAGTCGCGGCGTCTCGTCCCGAGCCGCTCGGCGTGGGGCAGGTGCGGAGTTTTCGGATCGTGGCGCTCGATGCGGAAGCGAAAACCGTGCAGGTTGAGCTGGTGTGAGGGCGTAGCGGGAAGCGGGAAGCAGGAAGCTGGTGCACTGTGAATGGGTGCACCCCACGGAGGGTCAACTTTTGGAGGAAGTACTTTGTTTTTTGGTAAGTGCCGGTTTTATTTGAGGGCTTCAAGCGGTAAGTCCCGGGAATGTTGGTAGTTCTCAGAGGCTCCACAAGCGGGTGGGCTGCGTTTTTCATGCCTGGGCGCCGGAAAGATAGCACTTATTGAAGGCTTCAACGCGAGGGGTTCGGCGCGGGGTGGCGGATATCCTGGGGCTCGACGGCTCCGACAGCCGCGTTGCGCATCGGCGGCTGTTGTCTGTGAGAACTTTGATCAAGACATGGCTCCAAAAGGAAAGGGCCGCGCGTGGCGGCCCTTTCCTGGGCAGATTTCTAACTATAACTAGTGTGGCTTGGTGGACTGGGGAATGGCAAGGGGAAAGTAGAGGTGGAACGGTACAGAGGTAATGGGGTGCAGCCGGTAGCTGGGAGCTGGGAGCCTGTAGCCGGTGGCC
>JASHPM010000261.1 GCA_030038115.1 Acidobacteriaceae bacterium
GCTCCGTCAGTGCCCCGTTTCCGTGTACCACGCCGCCAGATCGTGCTTGAAGTCCTTCAGCGCGTCCACGTTCAGATACACCATGTGTCCTGCAGGGTAGTAGCCGAACTCGACGTTCTTCGCCAGATCCGGTGTCAGCATCATGTGGTCCAGGTCCATCTCGGTCAGGTAGAACGGCGTCGCCAGGTCGAACAGCCCGTTCGCCGAGAAGACCCTCAGCTTCGGGTTCTTCCGCATAGCGTCGGCCAGATCCAGCGCCACGTCCGGCATATCCTGATCGCGCCGGAATCCGGCTCCGGCAAATCCCGGTGGACGATGGTGGAAGTCCCACTCGCCAATGTTGCCGGCGCTCGGCCGATAGGTGTCGTTTTCCGTCGCTTCGTACTTCAGCTCGCTCTGCAGATACTGGTGGAACGCCGAAATGAAAGCCCCCGATATGCCGGTGTCCGACGGATCGTAGCCCGGGTTCTCGCCCGCATTGTCCACGTCGCTGCCCTCGAAACGAGCGTCGTACCGGCCGAGGATGTCGCCCTCGTCCCGCATCAGTTCCTTCCGGAAACGCGTCGGGCTGATGCGCAGCTTGGCTTCCTTGACGTACTCCACGCTGAGCCCGGTGTACTGGGCCACCTTCGCCGCCACCGCATCGAATTTTTCCGGCGAAAGGTGATCGCCTTCCCACAGCGCTTCGGCATAGTCGCCGCCCGCAAAGGCCCGCACCTCGTTGAGGAAGGCCTTTACGTTCGCTGGTTTGTTCTGCAGCTTGTTGTGATACCAGGCAATCGCCGCATAAGACGGCAGATTGCCGATGTACCCCGTGTCCAGCCCCGGCGCCATGACGTTGTAGTTCAGAATCGACGAGAGCAGGACGATGCCGTTCAGCGATATGCCGCTGTTCTGCAGCGATTCCGCCAGACCCGCCGACCGGGTCGTGCCATAGGATTCCCCGAAAAGATACTTCGGCGAGTTCCACCGCTGATTCACCGTCACCCAGCGCTGAATGAATTTGTCGAAGGCCTTCAGGTCCTGATCGACGCCCGCAAAGTCCTTGGCCGTGCCTTTGCCGACGGCCCTCGAAAAGCCGGTCAGCGGCGCATCGATGAACACCAGGTCCGACTTGTCGAGCAGGCTGTACTGGTTGGAAACGACGTGATACGGCGCCGGTCCTGTGGCGTTGGGACTGTCGGTTTCCACCCGCACCGGGCCCACGGAGCCCATGTGCAGCCAGATGGTCGCCGATCCCGGCCCGCCGTTATAGAGGAAGGTCACCAGACGCGTGTTCGGGTCTTCGCCATCGACGGTATAGGCCACATAGAAGATGCTGCCGTAGGGATGATCGTCCTCGCCGTCGCGGATCAGCAGGGTTCCGGCCGTCGCCGTGTAGTGCAGTGTTTTGCCGTCGAGGGTCATGTCGTGATGGGTGACCGAGCTTTTTTCCGGCGGGATCGGCGGTGTGGCTTCGGGCTTGCTGGCTTCGCCCGCATGCGCCTCATCCGGACGCGGCGGCCGCTGCTGCTCCTGGCCGCTAACCGACTGGGATGTACAGAAACAGGACAATGCGCCCAATGCGAGGGCGCAGGTGATGCGCTGCAACTGGCTCAACGTGACCTCCGAAAGCTGTGACGAATGGGTTGTGGAAAACGGCTGGGGTAACCGTGCTGTGTGAATTTGTGACGAATCAGCGCCGGATCAAGTCTCACGCAAATTCGAAATTATCGCAAGGGAACGGCGCAAAGGAGCGAACCGGAATCGGCCGGAAGTAATCCGGACTCAGGCCCCGGTGCCGCGCACCACCACGTTGGCAGTCTGCACCAGGATGCGGACGTCCAGCCAGAAGCTCCAGTTCTCCACGTAGGCTGTGTCGAGGGCGATGTACTTGGCGAAGGAGGGATCGTGCCGTGCCTGCACCTGCCATAGTCCGGTAAGCCCCGGCAGCACTTCAAGACGGCGGAAATGCTCCAGCTCGTACTTCTCGACTTCGGCGGCGATGGGCGGACGTGGTCCAACGATGCTCATCTCGCCGCGCAGTACGTTCAGGAACTGCGGCAGTTCGTCGAGCGAATATTTGCGCAGGATGCGGCCCAGCCTCGTCACGCGCGGATCGTTGGCGACCTTGAACAGGATGCCGTCGCGCTCGTTCAGCGCCGTCAGGTCCTTCTTCATCTTGTCCGCGTTGTTGACCATGGTGCGAAACTTGAAGCAGGGGAAGACGCGTCCGCGTTTGCCGATGCGATCGGAGACGTAGAGGACCGGACCTTTGCTTTCCAGCTTGATGGCGATGGCGATAGCGATCATCAGCGGCGCCGTGATAATGAGGGCAAGCACGGAGAGAAGGATGTCCACAACGCGCTTGCAGAACAGGCCGATCACGCGGGGCTCGCGCCGATGCAATGGCGCGACGGGGAAGATTCCCAGGTATTCCACCGGCGCGTTGGTGGTCAGCTCGCCGTAGTAGCCGGAAATGGCGCGGACGTCGAGGTCCAGCTCGCGCGCGTCCTGGACGAGGCGGATGGCGCTTTCGGTCGGATAAAACTCGGCGATCACCAGCTCGTCGACGAAGTACTGCCGCGCCAGCTGGCGGATCTTGTCCACGCCACCCAGGACCTGGTCCGGCGCGATCTCGGCGCTGATCGGTGACCCGGGCGCCGAAACGAAACCAACGAAGCGATAGCCCAGGCGCGTGTACTCGCGGATATGGCGGCTCAGAGCGTAGCTCAGCTGGTTGGTGCCCAGAATCACCAGGTTGCGCAGTTCAATCCCCTGCTCGTACTCGCGGTAACGGGAATAGCGCCAAATCGCGCGCCGCACGCAAAGGGTGGCCGTAGCGGTTCCGATGAGCAGCATCACCAGGATGCGGGAAATCTCCTCGGCGCGGAACATATATAGCGCCCCACACAGGAGCAGGCCTGCGTTGAGGCAGCCCTGAATGACAAGGCGCATCTCGTGAGTTCCGCTGCCGGCCGGGACGGTCACGTACAATCCGTAGCGCCGGGCTACCAGGACCCAGGCCAGCGCGAACCACCCCAGGTAGAAGAAGTCGATCGGCGCCGGCCAGTAATAAACCGGACCCGCGCCCAGGACCGCGCCTGCCTTGGCAACGAGCATCATGCGCAGCCCCAGTGCCATGCCAAACGCCAGCAGGATCATCAGCACATCAGTGGCCATCATGATGACGGAAGCCACGGTCGACGGTCCAATGAACGCGTGCCGCGTCGCGGCGGGCAGCTGCAATACCGCAGCCTGTGACCTGTTCCCCTCGCCGTTCCGCAGGTATTCAGACGTAGCCATATTCTTCGATCATGGCCGGACTAAGCACCGGCAAGCTGATGCAACTCTCTTTCAGACGCCCAGGAGGGCGCCCACGGAAAATTGCGATGATCTCGAAGCTCAGATGCGAAATTGAGGTTTGTGTTGCCTTGTCTGCAAAACGAACATTACGGCTCATCGTTTGCCGTTTCCGGATCCGGCGGAATCCGGATTTTGTGCGAAACATGCGGAATGAAAGAGGTCCTGACCGATATAAGCACCATACATCAATTCGATTGCTTTTGCATCGACAGCAGACTGCCTGTCAAAGATCCGTTTACGAATCTGGTGTCAGCCACACACGCGTTGCGGGATCTCCAACCCTCTCGATCATAGAATCGTCACAGAAACGGTGTCGAATGAATTCTGGTAATTGCGTGATCGAACGCGTCTCCCTGTTCCGCTTTGGCGATCACATTACAAAGGTTTATGGCCTCCAATTACGTTCGCGTTCCGGCTTGCCTATCGAAGACTGAGGCCGACTGCCTCGCCCAGTCTCGCATCGCGCATCCTGCGCGAGTTCCTGCGCGGCGCCGATGACGAAAGTGATCCCGAACTGTCTGGAAATGCCTCCTGGACGGAGCCTTTCATTAATATGAAGAGAAGATTTCACGCGTCCGAAAGCTCCGCCGAGCGGGAGGAAATTTCTCGCCTCAACTGAGCTTCTGGAAGCAACCGCGAGGAAAGCCGTGCACGAATTCCCCCGTATCCGCCGTCTGCCCGCCTACGTCTTCAACATTACCAGCGACCTCAAGGCTGCTGCGCGCCGCCGCGGCGAAGACATCATCGACTTTGGCATGGGCAATCCGGACGGTGCCACACCGCAGCACATCGTCGACAAGCTGATTGAAGCCGCCCGGCGGCCGGAAACACACCGCTACTCTCTCTCTAAAGGGATTCCCCGGCTGCGCCGCGCCATCACCCGGTGGTACGCCAACCGCTACGGTATCGAGATCGATCCTGACACCGAAGCTATTGTCACAATTGGTTCCAAAGAGGGCATCGCACACCTCTGTCTTGCCACGCTTGACCAGGGCGACGTCGTCATGGTCCCCAACCCCAGCTACCCGATTCACATTTACGGTCCGGTGATTGCAGGGGCCAATATCCGCAGCGTCGCCATTCACAACGCCGACGCCTTCCTCGCCGAACTGGAACAGGCGATTCCGCTGATGTATCCACGGCCGAAGATGCTCATCCTCAACTTCCCGGCGAATCCCACTACGCAGTGCGTCGACCTGAGCTTCTTCGCGCGCGTCGTTGCCCTTTGCCGGCAACATGAGATCTGGCTGGTCCACGACCTCGCCTATGCCGACATCGTTTTCGACGGCTACCGCGCGCCCTCCGTGCTCGAAGTCCCGGGCGCAAAGGAGGTCGCTGTCGAGTTCTTTACCCTCTCGAAGAGCTACAACATGCCCGGATGGCGTGTGGGATTCATGGTCGGCAATCCGGATCTGGTCTCCGCTTTGGCTCGTCTCAAAAGCTACTACGATTACGGCACCTTCACCCCTATCCAGGTTGCGGCCATCCTTGCCCTCGAAGGCCCCCAGGAATGCGTCGCGGAGATTCGCGACAACTACTGCCGCCGCCGCGACTGCCTGATCAACGGGCTCCACAAGGCTGGCTGGGGCGTTGCTTCACCGAAAGCAACGATGTTCGTCTGGGCGCCGATTCCCGAACCATGGCGTCATCTTGGCTCGCTGGAGTTCTCCACCAGGCTGCTCAACGTCGCCAAAGTCGCGGTCAGCCCCGGCATCGGCTTCGGCGAGTACGGCGATGGCCACGTCCGTTTTGCTCTGATCGAAAATGAGGAGCGTACCCGCCAGGCTCTGCGCGGCATTCGCCAAATGCTGCAGCGGGAGGGCGTTTCAACCCCCGCTGCTGCGCGATAGCTCCAGTTGCGGTTCGCTGATGTTCGCGGCGTCGTCCCGATCGTCACCTGCTTCCACGCTCCTGAGCTCCCACAAGCTCGGACTTCCGCCTCATCGCTGTCGCGTATGCGTCAACATAAGCATCGATGGCGCGATCTACCGTGAAACCGGCTGCGTTCCGGAACCCCATCGCCCGCAGTCGGTCACGCTCTTCCAACCCCCGTGCAACTCTTCCTGCGGCTTCGCCGGGCTTATTCGGATCGATCAGCACCGCCGCGCCTCCCGCAATTTCTTTCATCGGCCCGCGGTCGGCCGTCACCACTGGGCACCCACAAGCCTGCGCTTCGAGAATTGGCCATCCGAAACCCTCCTCCCACGAAGGAAACAGCAGCGCCACCGCTCCGGTATAGAAAGCCTGCAAATCCCGATCGGAAATGTCGACTGCCTCCAGCACGGCGCCCTCCGGCAGAGCGCTCTGTCGCAATGCCACCATCTCCCTTGTGAAGGGCTTGCCCGCCATCACCAGCCTGGTCCGTTCGAATCGCAGCATGCGCTTCAATTCCGCAAAGATCTTCAGGACCCCGAGCCGGTTCTTGTACCACTGATTTCCACCCACATGAAAAAAGTACTCCGTATTCGGCGGCCATCCGATCCCAGCCAGCACGCGCTTCACCTCATCCGCGCCCGCAGGCCGGCAGTCGAAGTTCAGTGGATGATGAATCACTTTAATCTCAGCCCGGATCTCCGGCGCCAGTGCGAGCACATCCTCTTTGGTCTTCTCGGAAACGCAAATCAAATTCTGCGAAGATCGAATCCCCGAGGCGATCCATCGCTGTTGCAGGCGCCCGGTTGCCTTGATGCGAATGCCCTCATACAGGCGGCGCGCCGCCTTCACGGCGAGCAAATCGTGACATGTCAGGACATGAGGCTTCTCTCCTGCGCAGCGCAGGTACATCGAGTTCGAATGGTCGCAGACATGAACCACATCGGCTCCACGGCACTTCCATCGCAGGTATGGCGGAGCCACCAGGTACATATCGATATAGCCGATCCATTTCGCGAGGCTGCCCCGCAGAAACGGCGCTCTGCCCAAAAACGCCGGCGGATACACCAGGGTCACGTCATGTCCGCGCGAGCTCAAATGCTGTTCCAGCATCCGCGCGTAACGGATCATGCTTTGCGAGGCACCCGGCAGGTAGTTAGAAATCAGAACGATCTTCATCGCATAACAATCTTGCGGCAGGAAAGGCGTGTCCCAGGATGTGCCGGCCCCCGGTCGACAGATCAGCACTCGATGGATGCGCGCGGGTTCGAATGGCGGTCACCAATGGCTCGCGCCGCGGTTCCCGAGGATCGGGCCTCTGCCCTGCATGCGCATTTTCCTCAGACGGATACAGTGAACCCCGGGCCGCAACCGAGTTCAGTTGCGCAGAGCGCCCGGCGCGAACCGCATACTACGGCAGCCGCTGTCCCACTGCCGCGTCCCGCGTGTGGGACAGTCCTGGGCGTCCGACGCTCAGGTACGTGAATCCATGCTCCAGCATCACGGCCGGATCGTAGAGGTTGCGCCCGTCAATGATAATCGGATAGCGCAGCGTGTAGTGCAGGCGCTTCAGGTCCAGCTCGGCAAATTCCTGCCACTCGTTCAGGATCACCAGCGCCTCGGCATCCTGCGCCGCCGCGTAAGGATCGTCGACGTAACGCAGCTGCGGCCCGGATGGAATCACTTCCCTGGCACGTTCCGTCGCCGCGGGATCGTAAGCGCTCACGATCGATCCTTCATGCAGCATCTGCCGCACAATATCAAGGGCGGGAGACTCGCGAATATCGTCGGTGCCCCCCTTGAAGGCCAGGCCCAGTACCCCGATCTTCTTGCCCCGCAGGGTCCACAGCGCCGAACGCACCTTCTGGAAGAACCGCCGCTTCTGCTCGTCGTTAATCTTCGCCACTTCTTTCAGCAGCGTGAAGTCGATGCCCATCTGCTCCGCCACATGCCGGAAGGCCGCAACATCCTTCGGAAAGCACGATCCCCCGTAGCCCACGCCGGCTCGCAGAAACTTCGGGCCGATACGGCTGTCCATGCCGATCCCACGCGCCACTTGTTCCACGTCGGCGCCCGCCTCTTCGCAGATGTTGGCCACCACATTGATGAAGGAAATCTTCGTTGCCAGGAACGCGTTGGAAGCGTGCTTGATGATCTCCGCCGCCTTGGTCGAAGTCAGCAGCACCGGCGGCGGATCCTCTTCACCGCGGGGCCCCGGAACCATATTCGCAGATCGATAATAGGCGCCCGACGTCAGTGGCGTATAAATCCTCTTCAGCAGATCACCGGCCCGCTCCGTGTCGGCGCCCAGAACAACGCGGTCGGCGTGCAGGAAGTCCACCACCGCCGTTCCTTCTCGCAGGAATTCGGGATTGGAAGCAATATCGAACAGCTCCCGCGGCACACCATTCCGCTCGATCACCCGCCGGATCCACTCATTTGTATACACCGGGACCGTGCTCTTCTCGACGATGACCTTATATTCGTCGATCGACCGCGCAATCTCGCTGGCCACGGCGTCGACATACGACAGATCCGCGTTCCCCGTCCGGCTCTGCGGCGTCCCGACGGCGATGAAAATCGCCTGCGCCGCCTGCGTTGCCGCCTTCAGATCGCTCGTGAACTCGACGGAGTGGCCCCGATGCCGGTCCAACAGCTCCGGAAGGTAGTCCTCATGGATCGGAACTCCCCCTTCTGCGAGCGTTTTCAGCTTCGCCTCATCGTTGTCGACGCAGATCACGCGGTGCCCGATTTCCGCGAAACATGCGGTCGCCACCAGACCCACATATCCGGATCCGACGACTGCGATGGAAATACCTCGGCTCATAACCCCTCTGAATCACTTCTCGCTCTTAGGATGCGTTTCTGTTAACAGGATCGGTCATTTGGTCATTTGGCGAGCGCTGTGGTTGCATCGCAGAGACGCACCGCCCAATCGTATCGACGCAGTATTCGCAGGAACATCTCTACCTGCGCCGGCAACCGCTGTGCATGCCCATCCGACGCCTCATCGTACCACGCTTTGTTCGGCTCTCAGGCGGCTCTGGCCCTCTTCCTTCCGGCCTGATTTACAATGCCACTGTGATCGCTCTTGCCCGCGCCGGAATGACCGTGCTCACCTGGCTCTTCTTCGTTGGCCTCGCTGGCTCTCTGCTCGTCATCCTGATCAGCTTCTTTGAGGATCTCAACGAACTCGTCGGCAAAGAGTAGGCTGGGACCTTCGCGCGTGGCCGCTACCACCAGGACGCCGAACGCGAAGCCGCTCCGCTCCTCGTTTCTCACGCTGCCGTTTTCCATCTTCCTCGGGCTCGTCACCGCGGTCCTTCTCGACCTGTGTTTCCCCATCGCTGGTCCCATGCCCGCCTGGCGTGGTCTTATCGCCTGGGTCGGTCTTGTCCCACTGCTCGTCGCGCTGCTGCGCGAGCCCGCCGCCGCTCACCCGCGCTATCTGCGCAACGCCGCCATCACCGGCTATCTCTGCGGGCTCCTCTGGTACGTCCTCAACTGCTACTGGATCTACCAGACCATGTTGCTTTACGGGGGTGGCATTTCCCCCATCGGTGCCGCCGGCATCGTCTTCCTCTTCAGCGCCGTCCTCGGCCTCTACTTCGGCCTCTTCGGATTCCTCCTCGCCTTCTTCCGCCGCCACTTCGGCCTCGCTCCCGCGCTCGGCCTCGCCCCGTTTGCCTGGGTCGCCCTCGACCTGGCCGCCGCACGCATTACCAGCGTTCCCTGGGATCAGCTCGGCTACTCCCAGGTCGACAACTTCCGCATCGCCGCTCTCGCTCCCTGGACCGGCGTCTACGGAATCACCTTCTTCCTGGTGCTCGCTAACGTCACCTGGATATCGCTGCTGCTGCGCCCGCGCGGCGGCAAGCGCGACAAAACCTGGAATCGCATCACCCGCTTCGCCTTCCTCGGGCTATGCGCGCTCCTCTTTCTCGCGCATCTCACCAGCCCGCTGTCCTCTCCCACATCCGCTACCGCCGTTCTGCTCCAGGACAATCTCAGCGTCGATCAGGACAATTCCTGGTACGGCGAAGTCCTCGATCCCCAAACCGGGCACATGGTCCCCTTGTGGGACCACAACATCGCCCGCTACTCCGCCGCCAGCGAACAGACGTGCACCCCGTTCTACGTCGGCATGCCGGAGCCCGGCTCACTCCACATCGATGACCCGCATTGCGCTCCCAGCGCCATCTCCCTCATCGCCTGGCCTGAGGCGCCCTCACCCTTCCGCAGCTGGGATCCGCGCTTCTTCTTCGCGATGGCCGGCCTCGCGCAGTCCGCGCACTCCGCGGTGATCGCCGGCAACATCGCCCGCGAGCCCGTCGTCATCCACCACCGCATGGAGCTCGGCGACTTCAACGCTGCCTCCGTCTGGGCCGCCAATGGGCGCTTCGAAGGCGTCTACGCGAAAATCCATCTCGTCCCCTTCGGCGAATACGTCCCTTACCGCGACGTGTTCTTCTTCGCCCACCACCTCACCCAGCAGGTCGGCGACTTCAACCGTGGCGTCAAGCGCTTCGTCTACTCCACCGGCGACACCGCCTCCGGCGATCATCGTTTCGGTGTCTTCATCTGTTACGAATCCATCTTTGGCGATGAGGTCCGCCACTTCGCCAAAGACGGCGCCGAAGTCCTCGTCAACATCTCCGACGACGGCTGGTACGGGGACACCAGCGCTCCCTGGCAGCACCTCAACATGGCCCGCATGCGAGCCATCGAAAACCGCCGCTGGCTCCTGCGCGACACTAACTCCGGCGTCACCGCCGCCATCGATCCCTGGGGCCGAGTCACCCAGTCCACCGACCGCCATGTCTTCACCTCACTCGCCGTCCGCTATGGATACGACTCGGGCCGCACCTTCTATACCATCTTTGGCGACGTCTTCGCGTACCTCTGCTGCCTGGTCGTCCTCTTCGCGATCTGGAAGATCTACGAACCGCGCTGGAAGGAATACCAGGCCAAACGGAAAGCTGCGTCCGAACCGCCGCTGGTTTAGCTTTTCGCTCATCGTTTTTCGCTAGAATCCAGGTATGCTGTCCGATCTGGAATTCGCTTACGCTCCCGTCCGCGAAAAAGTGCGCGGTTTGCGGGAGTATCTTTGACGCACCGCGTCTTCGCTCCGAACTAGCCGCTATCGAAACCAGGCTTGCCGACCCGGCGCTGTGGTCGAACCCTGCGCTGTCGCAGCCCATCATGCGGGATCGGAAACGCATCGAAGCCCAGCTGGCCGACGATGCCGAGCTCGAGCGGCGCACCGGCGACGTCGAGGCCTACTTCGAGCTGGCGCGTGAGGGCGAAGCTGTTGAACCGGACCTCGAGCGCGAGATCAAATCTCTCGGCGATCTGGTCGACCAGCTCGAATTCCGCACCATGCTCTCCGGCGAAACCGATTCGCTGAACGCCATCGTCACCGTCCATCCGGGCGCCGGCGGAACAGAGTCGCAGGACTGGGCCGAGATGCTGCTGCGCATGTATCTGCGCTGGGCGGAGAAGCAGGGCTTCAAGACCGAAATGAACGACTACCAGGACGGCGAAGAAGCCGGCATCAAATCGGCAACTTTTACCATTACTGGCGAGTATGCATTCGGGCTGCTTTCGG
Organism: Acidobacteriaceae bacterium; assembly: GCA_030038115.1. GTDB lineage: Bacteria > Acidobacteriota > Terriglobia > Terriglobales > Acidobacteriaceae > Palsa-343. The sequence continues at coordinate 10,826 of JASHPM010000261.1, forward strand.
GCGAAACCGGCGTGCATCGGCTGGTGCGGATTTCGCCGTTCGACCAGGCCAAACGGCGGCATACGTCGTTTGCGTCGGTTTTTGTGTCGCCTGAGATTGATGACTCGATCGAGATCGACATAAAACCCGACGATATTCGGACCGATACGTACCGGTCGGGCGGTAAGGGCGGGCAGCACGTCAACACGACGGATTCGGCGGTGCGCATCACGCACATTCCGACCGGAATCGTGGTGCAGTGCCAGAACGAGCGGTCGCAGCACAAGAACCGCGACAAGGCCATGAAGATGCTGCGGTCTCGTCTGTACGAGTACGAGCTCGAGAAGAAGCAGGCGGCGACGAAAAAGCTGGAGGACTCGAAACTCGACATCAACTTCGGATCGCAGATTCGGTCGTATGTGCTGCAGCCTTATCGGATCGCCAAGGACCATCGGACGAAGGTCGAAGTGGGCGACGTCGATAAGGTTCTGGATGGCTACTTAGACCCGTTTATTCGCGGCTATCTCCTGATGAAGCGGCAAGGCGGCGTTCCGGTGGCGGCGGCGGCGGAGGATGATCTGGAGTAGGGTGCACCCCCCTCCCCTCCCTCCCTCCCTTTTGCGTCGGCCTGTTGCCTTCTATGAGTTAGCGGGGTTATCGAGCTCGATAACAGGCGATGTGGCCTGGAATGAGTCAGCTGCGACTCGGCCGAGTGTGAATCAAACCTGGCCGCGTTTGATGCAGATCCGGCCGAGTGTGATTCAAACTCGGCTGCTTCGATGCGGCAAAGGACACGCGGAGCGCGTAAATCCGGCACAGAGCAGAAGCGGCATTCCAGAGCCAAGGTGGTTTTCCTCCGAGCATGCAAAAGGGCCGCCGCAGCGACCCTTCTTTATGCCTGATTGTTGGGGGAAAATTTCTTTTTTTTTCCCCCTATTATCAGAATACCAAGTCCGGAGAATTAGAAGGCCAACTTTCTTTGGGGTTGTTGGCGGGGAAGTCGCCTGGAATGAGGGACTACACTTTGGTACCGCGGGCGAAAAACTTGACAAGTTTTCCACGTTTGAGTGATTTGCTGCTCACAGTTGAAGTCCGTCGGCGGAGTTCGAGGAACCGAACTGGCCCTCCCATGACCCGCTTCTATTTCACCCCACTCGGTAGCACTGCCTTTAGCCACCCGGGCACCGGCTTCTCCAGTCGCACTACTCGTCCGCCTTCAGACACGGCCGCGAGCCGAAAGGGCTTGCTGAGGTCGTCGTTGTCGAAAATCCAGACGTAGGGCAGTTCCCGCATCGCTGCCCGGAGGTTTTCGATAATGCGCGGGCAACGCGAGGCCAATTTCTCCGTCGGCACGTCGTGACCGCCCTGGGAAACCCGCATCGCCACACGGTCCTCGGAAACCTCCGGCCCTGAAATTCCGATGAAGCAGAGCACTACCGTGTACCCCGCGTGAACCGCGTCCCTGAGAAAGCCCAGCTTGTCGCCGACAGGATCGGAAAACACTGTTTCGAAGACGAAGCTTTCCTGCTGGCGCAGGAGCTCGCCGCGAACGGCTGCGGCCACTCTGGCCGCCTGGTATGGATCCATGCCGAGCTGACGGGCGATCACGTCGGCATTCACCAACCGCAATCCAGCCGTCCACAAATGCGAGTAGTAGAACGTTGTTTTGCCAGCACCGTTTGGCCCCGCGAGCGCCACGATGATGGGGCGCCGATTGAGGAGCGAACCCATCAGTCGCCGGCAGCCTGGCGGCCGCGACGACCGCGCGCTGCAAGGGGGGGCCTGCGCGGCTCCGCGGCCCGTTTGGCTGCGCTTCCGGCTGACTTCGCCGCGGTCCCAGCCGATGAGGCCGTTGCCACCCACTTGCGGTTCACGAAGCGCCCGACCGTGCGCGTGCCGTCCTCCTCGATCCGCTCCAGCAGTCCACGGCCGCTGGGCCAGGCCCGATAGTGCGGAAACGGGAGCGTTTCCAGGTAGTCCGCGACGCGCTGCCGCCCTTCGGAAGAATCGACGGTTAGCAGCAAGTCCGAAAGCGGACGGGTTGCCCCGGTGCGGCACAATGCCATCACCTTTTGTCCTTCAAGCAGGGGTTCGATGGAGCGGCCCAGCCGCGCCCAGAACTCGACCTGGCCGGCGATGGACCGTTCGACGACTTCGCCGGCAAGGCGGGCATCGAGGACGAGGCTGTCGGAAAGCTTCACGGGCTGGCTCATGGGATAATGGTAGCATAATGCTACCGAAGGGAAAACGGTCCGGCGTGGGAGGGCCGTCGTGTGCGCCGGGGTCTCCGGCGAAACAACGTTTCGATGGGGTGGCTCTGCACGCGCGAGCCAAAGTTCGGCGAAGGACGTGCGTTTTTGCTTTTCGCACGTCCGAGTCGAAGTTTGGCGAAGAGCCCTGGCGGCGGTGCTATTGCGCTTGCGGGGCTGGGTGTTCCTCCACGGCGTCGGGGAAGAGGTTCTTGATCGGCGCCATTTGCTGTTCGCGCAGCTCGGGGTGCGGGAGGGGTTTGCGCGGGAGCATCTGGTCGCGCATGGCGGCGTTGTAGACGAAGATGGCTTCGACCGTCGCGGCTTGCTTCAGGTCGCCGGGCTGGAGGTGCTCGTAGACGTCCTGATTGGAGTGGTGGGTGCGAGTTTCGTAGTCGAGCGGGTCCTGGATGAACTGGAATCCGGGGATGCCGACCGCGTCGAAGGAAAGATGGTCGGTGCCGCCGGTGTTGCGGAGGGTGAGGGTGGTGACGCCGAGGTCGCGGAGGGGCTCGATCCACTGGGCGAAGATGGGCGCGACGGCGGCGTTCTCCTGGAGGTAGACGCCGCGGATTTTGCCCGATCCGTTATCGAGGTTGAAGTAGGCGGAGATGAGGCGCTGCTCGGGCTTGAGCTCGAGCGGGCCGGAGGCGCGGCGCATGAATTCAGGCAGCGCGGCCTGGTCGGGCGCGGTGGAGAGCGGCGCGGAGCCAAAGTGTTCTTTGACGTAGCCGCGGGAGCCGAAGAGGCCTTCTTCTTCGCCGGACCATAAGGCGATGCGGATGGTGCGTCGCGGCTGGACGTGGAGGGCGTTGAGGATGCGCATGACTTCCATGGCGACGATGGCGCCCGCGCCGTTGTCGGTGGCGCCGGTGCCGGCGATCCAGCTGTCGAGATGGCCGCCGACCATGACGACCTGGTCCCTGAGATCGGGATCGGCGCCGGGGATTTCGGCGACGGTGTCGAAGCCGTGTTCATGGTCGCCGGTGAATTTGGCTTCGACGTCCATTTCGATGGAGACGGGAACGTGGGCTTCAAGGAGGCGGTAGACGCGGCCGTAGTTTTCGATGGCCATGACGACGGTGGGGACCTTCATCTCATGGCCGCGAAGGTAGGGGGTGCGGCCCATGGAGGCGCCGTTGTCGTCGAAGATGATGCCGCCGGAGCCGCCGCCGTTGCGGGCGTCACGGCTGGGACGGATGACGCCGGCCACTTTTTCGTCGGCGAGGAACTGAACGAGCTTGTCGGCGAGGCGCATGCGCTGGCCCATGGTGCGGATGCGCTCGCGAATTTCGGGGGTCAGGCCGTCCGAGTTGTTGACCGGGTAATTGGCGATGTCGGCGAGTTGCTGGTCGGTGTAGCGCTCGAAGAGGGGCTGATCGACGGGGGGAACGGGGCGCATTTCGCCAAGGAGGACGATTTTGCCGGCGAGCTTGCCCTTGTATTTGTCGAAGTCAGAGTCGGACTGGATGTTGACATAGACGGCGTCGGCGGTGACGGGGCCGTTGGTAGGGGGCGACCAGGGCGTGGCCTGGGCAATGAAGACGGCGTCGTCGGGGGCGGTCATGCGGACCCAGGTGTTGAGCTGCTGCCAGCCCATGCCGAATTCACCCCAGTCGTCGAGGTGGGCGTTGGTGCAGCCCATAGCGGTGAGCTGATCGCGGGTCCAGGCATTGGCTTTGGCCATGTTGGGCGAGCCGGTGAGGCGCTCGCCGATGTCGTCAGCGAGGGCGGAGCCGTACTCCATGACGTGGGAGTGCTGGAGGCCTTCTTCGCGGATGCGCGCGTACATGGTGAGGTCGAGCTTCTCGACGGAGGGCTGGGGCTCGGACCAGGGGCCGATGTCGGGATTGGTGGCGGCGGGCGGGAGCGGGGCAGCGGGCTTTTTCTTATTGGCGGCGAAGAGGGGTAATGCTGCGAGCAGGAGCACGGCGGAGATGCGGCGGGAGCGGGCGAGCATGGGTTACGGTTCCTCCAGGTGAAACAGGGTACAGGGTGCAGGGCACAGAGTTCAGAGTACAGGGAGCCGGGTGTGGGGAACAGGAGGCGGGAAGCAGGAAGCTAGAAGCGGGAAGCGGGGAGGCGAGCGAGGGGCGAGCGGGAGACGGTTAGCGAGAAGCGGTTAGCCGAGGAGGGTTGGTGCGAAAGGGGGGACTCGAACCCCCATGGGTTGCCCCGCCAGATCCTAAGTCTGGTGCGTCTGCCAATTCCGCCACTTTCGCACGATAGTGTGAGGCAGGCGACAAGCCTCATTGTAGCGTGCGGCCCACACGAGGAGCGCGTGGGAGAACCCGATCGTCCAACGGCCGCTGCAACCGGTTATGCAGCCGGTTCGAATCCGTGGCGGGAGATTTCGCCGGGGTAGACCTGGTCGACGTAGCACCAGACCCAGGCTTCGCCGGGCTCGATAGAGCGCATGAGGGGGTGCTGCGTCGCGTGAAAATGCTTCGTGGCGTGCTTGTTCTTCGAGGAGTCGCAGCAGCCGACGTTGCCGCATTCGAGGCAGAGGCGGAGATGGACCCAGGTGTCGCCCAGCTTGACGCATTCCGGGCAGACATGGGTTTTGGTGGTGGTGATTTTGATTTGATTGAGGTGAGAGCATTGCGCGGCCATAAAGTTCTCCTTGAGGGGAATGGGCGGTGATCGGGGCCCGAAGATGCTTCTACGCGGCGCGTTCCAGCGCCTTGCGGTCCCAGTGTGCCAGCTCGGCGGCAGCCTGGTAGGTGCTGCGGCAAAAGGCGAGCAGCGCGGCGCTGGGGGACGAGCTTAAGCGAACGTCGTCGTACATGAGCAGAAATTCTCCGAGGCCCTGGTCGTATCGAGCGGCGGCAGGCTGCACGCGGGCGCCGGCAAATCCCTGGGGCGCGGGAGCAGCGTAGGAATAGAACGCGGGATTGGCGATGGCGCCGCTGCCGGGCCAGAAACCGACGCTCGAGACTTCGTGAGAATAGGCTTCGCGGGTGATGGAATCCGCGCCTGGGCGTTCCGGCGCGCGGCGGCCGGAAAAACGCGAGACGGCGAGATCGAAGCTTCCCCAGAAGAAATGGACCGGGCTGACCTTGCCGATGAATTCCGAGCGGAACTGATAGAAGACCGCATTGACGGAGAGGAGAATGCGCCAGAAGCGCTCGGCTTTTTCCGCGTCGTACGAGGCGTGGACGCGATCCTCATCGAAGGGGATGGGTTTGGGGACTTCGACGGGCATGTGCCAGATTTTGACGGTGATTCCGGCGGAGCGCAGCAGGCTCATGCATTCCGCATAGAAGTCGGCTACGGTTTGCGGCCGGAGGGGCAGGGTTTTGATCAGGCCCTCGCTGGTTTCGAGGATCAGTTGATGCGCGAGGAAGTCGAAGCGGAGCTCGAAGGCTCGTTCGCCACAGGGAATGCGGGAGGTGGTGAGGCCGCGCGCGGTCACGTAGAGCGGCACATTCCACCAGTGGTTGACCAGGGGCGTGAGGCTCATGCGAATTTTGCCGACAATCTGGGTCCACATGTGGAGGGTCTCGCAGGTGTCCTTCCAGGAATCGAGCGGCAGGGCCGGCCAGCAGGCTGGCTCGTCGGGGAGCGTCAGTGGGGTCATGAGGATCCTCTCTTCGGCACTTGTGGCTCCGTCATGCGCGCCGGATCGAGAATCTCGCCGAGTTCTTTGTCGCTCAGAAGCTTCTTTTCGCGGGCGAGCGCGACGATTGACTCTCCGGTGGCAATCGATTCTTTCACCAGCTCGGCCGCTTTTGCATAGCCGATGCGGGGATTCAGCGCGGTGGCGAGGGCGATGGTGCTGTCGGCGTACTGGCGGCAGCGGTCCTGGTTGGCCTCGATGCCGGCGACGCAGCGCTGGGTGAACTGGCGGAGCATGTTGGCCATGATGGTAATGCTTTGGAGCACATTGCAGGCGATGGTGGGCATCATCACGTTGAGCTCCAGCTGTCCGGCCTGCACGGCGAGCGCGACCGCAGTGTCGTTGCCGACGACCTGGAAGCTGACCATGGCGGCGAGTTCCGGCATGACGGGGTTGATTTTGCCGGGCATGATGGAGGAGCCGGGCTGCAGGCTGGGGAGATGAATTTCGTTGAAGCCGGTATTAGGGCCGGAGGACAGCAGGCGGAGGTCGTTCGAGATGCGGATGATTTCGAGGGCCAGGCTGCGCAGGGCGGCGCTGACCTGGGCCATGGGCGCGCTGGACTGCATGGCCCAGCGCAGGTCCTCGGCCGGAAACAGCGGCTGGCCGGAGATGCGGGAGAGATTTGTAACAGCCAGCATCCGGTATTCGGGGTGGGTGTTCAGCCCGGTGCCGACGGCACTGCCGCCGAGGCCGAGTTCGCGCAGGCTGTCGCCGGAGTCGCGGAGGAATTCGGCGGCTTTGCGGATGGCGACACCGTAGGCGGCGAACTCCTGGCCGAGGCGGATGGGCACGGCATCCTGCAAATGGGTGCGGCCGGCCTTCATCACGCTGTCGAACTCGGCGGCTTTGCGGGCGATGGCGTCGCTCAGCGCGTCGAGCTCGGGGTAAAGGGTCTCGAGCGCGAGCAGGGTTGCGAGGCGCATGGCGGCGGGGAAGACGTCGTTGGTGGACTGCCCGTAGTTGACGTGGTCATTGGGATGGACGAATTGGTACTCGCCGCGCTGGCCACCCAGGATTTCGTTGGCGCGGTTGGCGATGACCTCGTTGGCGTTCATGTGGAAGCTGACGCCGGCTCCGGCCTGGAAGACGTCGACGACAAACTGATCGTCCCAGCGGCCGTCGATGACTTCCTGGGCGGCTGAGATGATGGCGTCGGCTCGCTTCGGTTCGAGGAGGCCCAGGTCCCAGTTAGCTTCCGCCGCGGCGCGCTTCACCATTCCTGTGGCGCGAACGAGAAGGGGATGCGCACGCAGGCCGGAGATGGGGTAGTTCTCGACCGCGCGCGCGGTCTGGGCTCCGTAGAGAGCGTCGGCGGGGACTTCGACGAAGCCCAGGGAATCTTTTTCTTTGCGCATCTCCGGCATGGGTCGCGCCCTCAGATCTCAGATGATTCGATCAGGAGAATTGGATCATGATTCGGGGTGAACTGTACCCACCTAAGCCAAGAACGGGGTTGAATGGGCTACCCACCCGCACGGGTCAGGCCAGGATTGGGACGCCAGCGAATTCGGTTTGGATGCGGGCCTTCCATTCGCGGGGGCCGGTTTCGTGTACGGAAATCCCCTCGGCGTCGACCGCGACGGTGACCGGCATGTCTTCCACTTCGAACTCGTAGATGGCTTCCATGCCGAGATCTTCGAACGCGACGACACGAGCCGCGCGAATCGCTTTTGAGACGAGGTACGCCGCTCCGCCGACGGCCATCAGGTAGACGGCGTGGTTGTCGCGGATGGCCTCAATGGCGGCAGGACCGCGCTCGGCCTTGCCGATCATGCCGAGCAGCCCGGTTTGTTCGAGCATCTGGCGGGTGAATTTGTCCATGCGCGTGGCGGTGGTGGGGCCGGCGGGACCCATGACTTCGCCGCGGACCGGATCGACCGGGCCGACGTAATAGATGAAGCGGTTGGCGAGGTCGACGGGGAGCTGTTCGCCGCGGTTGAGCATGTCGGTCATGCGCTTGTGCGCGGCGTCGCGGCCGGTGAGCAGCTTGCCGCGCAGCAGCAGGACTTCACCCGGCTTCCAGGTGGCCGCCTCCGCGCACGTGACGGTGTCGAGATTCACTCGCCGCGCCGAGGAGACGTCGTAGGTCAGATTGGGCCAATCTTCGAGCGAGGGCGGCTCGAGAGCCACGGGTCCCGACCCGTCGAGGACGAAGTGCGCGTGGCGGGTTGCGGCACAGTTGGGGATCATGGCGACAGGCAGGTTGGCGGCGTGGGTGGGATAGTCGCGAATCTTGACGTCGAGAACTGTGGTGAGGCCGCCGAGCCCCTGGGCGCCAATGCCGAGCTTGTTCACCTTGTCGTAGATCTCGATGCGCATTTCTTCCAGGCGATTCTTTGGGCCACGATCGAGGAGTTCGCGCATGTCGATGGGGTCCATGAGCGATTCCTTGGCGAGGAGCATGGCTTTCTCCGCGGTCCCGCCGATGCCGATGCCCAGCATTCCGGGCGGACACCAGCCTGCGCCCATGGTGGGGACGGTTTTCAGGACCCATTCGACGACAGAGTCCGACGGGTTCAGCATGGTGAATTTCGATTTGGCTTCCGACCCGCCGCCTTTTGCCGCGACCGTGACCTCAACTTCACCGCCGCGCACCATCTCGATGCTGACGACGGAGGGCGTATTGTCTTTTGTGTTCTTTCTTGCTCCGGCAGGGTCCGCGAGGATGGAGGCGCGCAGCGTGTTGTCGGGATCGAGATAGGCGCGGCGCACGCCCGCGTCGGCCATTTCCTGGACGGTCATCGACGCGTCCCAGCGAACGTCCATACCGATCTTCAGAAACACGGTGACGATGCCGGTGTCCTGGCAGATGGGGCGGTGACCCTCGGCGCACATGCGCGAATTGACAAGGATCTGGGCGATGGCATCTTTGGCCGCCGTCGACTCCTCGCGGTCGTATGCGCGCGCGAGGCTGGTGATGTAATCCACGGGGTGGTAGTAGCTGATGTACTGGAGCGCATCCGCCACGCTCTGGATGAAGTCTTCCTGCCGAATCGTCGCCATTGGAATATCCCTGCTTTCAGGGTAAACCTGGCGGGTTGGGTGCGCCCAACGTCGGCGCGGGCGCATCGTCTAAGCTATACACATGGGAGAAAGTGCGCGGGAAACGGAGTCCTTTGACGTTCTGGTGATTGGGGCAGGGCCGACGGGCATGGCATGCGCCATCGAAGCGCAGCGCGCGGGCTTTCGCTCGGTGCTGGTGGACAAGGGCTGCCTGTGCAACTCGCTCTTTCACTACCCGTCGCACATGACGTTTTTCACGACGTCGGAGCTGCTGGAGATCGGCGATATTCCTTTTCCCAGCCCGAACGCGAAGCCTTCGCGCAATGAGGCGCTGGAGTACTACCGCAAGGTTGCGATGCACTACAAGCTGGATATTCGCGCGTACCAACGGGTGGAAGAAGTAACGGGCGAGGACCTGAATTTCACCATTCGGACCAGGGATCCCTATGGGCGCGAGCATGGTTACGCGGCACGGAAGGTTGTGGTCGCGACGGGCTACTACGATCTGCCCAACCTGATGAACATCCCGGGCGAAGATCTACCCAAGGTGCGGCACTACTACAACGATCCCCATCCTTATTACGGAATGGATGTGCTGGTGGTGGGGGGCAAGAACTCGGCGGCTATTGCCGCGCTGGAACTGTGGCGCCACGGAGCGCGCGTGACCCTCGCCCATCGCGGCCCGGCCATGCATCGGCATGTCAAGTACTGGATCCTGCCGGACATCGAGAACCGCATCAGGAATGGCGAGATTACCGCCTATTTCAACACGAGTGTGACCCGCATCGATCCCGACCAGGTGACGCTGGAGACGCCGCAGGGGACGCGGGTGCTGAGAAACGATGCGGTGCTGGCGATGACCGGGTATCGGCCGGATTTCGAATTTCTGGAGTCGCTGGGGGTACGGATCGAGGGTGAGTTCCGGTGCCCGGCCTGCGATCCGCGCAGCCTCGAAAGCAATGTACCGGGCGTTTATCTGGCGGGAGTGATCATCGCGGGCGACCGGACCAATGAAATTTTTATCGAGAACGGCCGATTCCATGGCCGCCAGATTGCGGAGGACCTGAAACAGAAGCTGCAGTCGCCGGACCCTGAACTCGCCAGGGTGTAGGATCACAGAAAATCCTGCGAATATGCGGGCGGGAAGAGGAACGGGCCTTCCTGTGCGGGCGGCGATAACACCCGCAAGGGAACATGGTATCCCCAGCTATGTCGCTGCTCAGACCACGATCGATTTGGGGCCAGTTCATGGCCGCCCTGATGCTCTTCGAGCTCATTGTTGTGAGCATCTTCACGCTGGTGCTGCTCCGCCAGCAGCGGAGCGAGATGGCGCAGCGGATGCACCGGCGCCTGGAAAGCCAGGCGTTTCAGATGGGGGCCCTGGGAAGCTTCGCGCTGGCCGACCCGCGGCCCAACTCATTCGCCCGCGTGGTGACGGTGGTTTCCAGATCGCCGAGCGTGAGCGCGGCGCAGATCACCAGCCTTGACGGCCGCGCCCTGGCCAGCACCGACCCCAGCACCATCGGCAAGATCACGCTTTCCCTGCGGGAGAAATCCTATCTGGGCAAGCTCACCGGTCCGGTCATGTTCCAATCCTCGACCGGCCAGTGGGAGGTGGTGACTCCCATTAGCGAAGGCGGCCAGGTCCGGGCATTGGCGTGGATTTATCCCAACGACCGCCAGGATCGCCAGGACCTGCGCTCCCTGTTGCGCATCACCATCCTGTGGGCGCTGTTTGTGCTCGGCGCGTGCACCGCGATTGCCGCCTTCCTGGCGCAGTCCATTACCGGCCCGCTCGACATGCTGACGCGGGCCACGCGCAGCCTCATCCAGCACCCGGAGGACCCTGGAGTTTTTCCCCTGCCGGTCACGGCTTCAACGGAAGCCGCCGAGCTGACGATCGCGTTTAATCGCATGGTGGCAGCCATGCAGGACCAGCGCGCCGGCCTGAACGAGACCCTGGCGCTGCTGGACTCCATGCTGGCCAACGCGCCGATCGGTTTTGCGTTTTTCGATCGGAAATACCGCTTCGTGCGCGTGAATCAGTTCCTGGCGGACATGAACGGCTACTCCTTCGCGCTGCACCTGGGGCGCGGTGTGGGCGGAATCCTGCCGCCTGCCACGGCGGCGAGGCTGGAGCGCAACATCGAAACGGTGTTTCAAACGGGCGAACCGGTGCGCAACCTGGAACTGACCTGGGAGCCGGAGCCGCGGCGCCCGCGCAGCTGGCTGGCCCACCTGTATCCGGTGCGCACGGAGAGCGAAGCGACCCGCTGGGTGGGCGCCATCCTGGTGGATACGACGGAACAGAAGCGCGGGGAAGAGACGCTGCGCCGGACGGAGAAGCTGGCGGCCACCGGCCGGCTGGCGGCATCCATTGCGCACGAGATCAACAATCCTCTGGAGGCCGTGACCAACCTGCTCTACCTGATCCGCCAGGAACACCTGAGCCCGGAAACGGCGCGCTTTGCGGAGCTGGCGCAGCAGGAGGTGACGCGAGTCTCGGAAATCACCCAGCAGACGCTGCGCTTCTACCGCCAGTCGACCCTGCCCGCCGTGTCCAATGTGAGCGAATTGCTGGACTCCGTCCTCACCCTGCACATCGGCCGCATTCAAACCCTGCAGGTGGACCTGCAGCGCGACTACAGCGACGAACTGCCGCTTTTCTGCTTCGCCGGGGAACTGCGCCAGCTGTTCGCAAACCTGATCGGCAACGCCATGGACGCGATGACGCCCGACGGAGGCCGCCTGATCGTTCGCGCCCGCAGCTACCGCCAGAACGGAGCTGCGGGCGTACGCGTTTCCGTGGCCGATACGGGCTGCGGTATATCGCAGGAGGCGCGCCGCCACATCTTCGAGCCCTTTTTCACGACGAAAGAAACCACGGGGACGGGCCTGGGGCTGTGGGTGAGCGAACAGATCATCCGCAAACACCACGGATCGGTGCGGGTGCGCAGCCGCGCGAAGGAGCCGGCGACGGGGACGGTGTTCAGCGTCTTCTTTCCCTCGACCGGGCTGGAGGCGGAGCAGGTTACCGCTGAATCCTCGAACCACCAGGAAGAGAAAGCGGTGCGGTGAACCCCGGCTGACCCAATGCGGTAGTCTTGAGGAGCCATGAATCCATCGCATCCGCAACCGAAGATCCATCTCAACCAGACGGCGGAGTATCGCGAAATCTACTCGAACAGCGTGCAGGTGCGGGTGAGCGTGTGGGATTTTCTGCTGGTATTCGGCCTGGTGCACCAGGAGACGCCGGAGCAGGTGAACGTGAACAACGCGCTGGGCGTGTATCTGAGCCCGCAGCAGGCCAAGGCGCTGTGGAACATCCTGGGCCAGAACCTGGCGCAGTACGAGCAGACCTTCGGGACGCTGGCGCTGGAGCCGCAGATGCAGGCGAAGGGGCCGGTGCACTGACCACCCCGGGCGATTCCGTGCGATGAAACGCGCGGCGCGGTCGTTTCCGCTGTGGGGCGTGCTGCTGGCGGCTTTTGCCGGGGTGCTGGCCGCGCATGCGCCGCTGCTGCGGCTTCCTTATTACTGGGATGAGGCCGGGTACTACATCCCCGCGGCGTATGACTTTTTCCGCACGGGCTCGCTGATTCCTTCCTCAACGTTGTCGAATGCGCACCCGCCTCTGCCGTCGTTGTATCTGGCGCTGTGGTGGAAGGTGTTTCACTTTGCGCCGGCGGTGACGCGGACCGCGATGTGTGTGGTGGCGGCATTGGCGCTGACCGCTGTGTGGCGGCTGGCGATGATCACGACGGGGAAGGCGCAGGTGGCGGCGGCGACGGTGCTGCTGACAGGGGTTTATCCGGTCTTCTTCGCGCAAAGCACGCTGGCGCAGGCGGATTTGTTTGCCGCGGCGGGGACGCTGTGGGCGCTCGCGTTTTTCCTGGAGGAGCGGATTTGGCCGGCGGCGGTTTGTTTTTCGCTGGCAGTGTTGTCGAAGGAGACGGCAATTGTGACGCCGCTGGCGCTGGCGGTATGGGAGAGCTGGCGGATCAGAAGGCCGCGCGGGGAGCGCATCGGGAAGGTGGCGGCGCTGGTTGCGCCGGCGGCTCCGCTGGTGGCGTGGTACGCGTATCACTGGCGGAAGACGGGGTTTGTGTTTGGGAATCCGGAGTATGTGCAGTACAACGCAACGGCGACGCTGACGCCGGTGCGGGTGCTGCTGGCATTGGCGCATCGCACGATGCACGTAACGCTGCACATGAATCTGTTTGTGCCGGTGGTGGCGGCGCTGGGGTGTTTGCTGCTGCCGGCGGTCGCCGAGAGAGGCGCGGGTCCGGGTCGACGCAGGACCGATGTGCGGCAGCGGATCGCGCCGGCGCAGCAGATGGTTCTGTACGTGACGATCGCAGCGAACGTGGTTTTCTTCTCCGTGCTGGGCGGGGCGCTGCTGACGCGGTATCTGCTGCCGCTGTATCCGCTGGTGCTGCTGCTGTGCGTGAATACCTTTCGGCGGCGGCTGAAGGAGTGGACGGGGCTGGCAGCGCTAAGCGCGGCGGCGTTCGTGGTGGGACTGTTCGTGAATCCGCCGTACCGATTCGCGCCGGAAGACAATCTGGAATATGTAACGGTGATTCGCCTGCATCAGGCAGCGATTGGGCAGATTGTTGGGCATATGCCGGGAGCCACGGTGCTGACGGCGTGGCCTGCGACCGATGAGCTGAGCAAGCCGGAACTGGGATATGTGACACGTCCGATGCCGGTGGTGGCGATTGAGAATTTTTCGGCGGAGGAGATCGAGAAGGCGATGAAGTTGCCGGATAGCTACTCGGCCGCGCTGGTTTTTTCCACGAAGTACGATCCGCCGCGGCTGTGGCCGGGGTTGGGGCGCAGGAGCGAGCGGCTGGACGAGCGGTATTTCGATTTTCATCGCGATTTGCCGCCGGGAATGATTGCGCGGGCGCTGGGCGGATCGGTGGTATGGCGCGCGGAGCGCAAAGGGCAATGGGCAGCAGTGCTGCGGTTTGAAAGGGAGCCGGGACCGGCCGAAGCGTCTTATTCCGCGCGGGCGACGAGTTCGGCGATGCCTTCGGCTTCGCGGTAGAGGATGGTGTTGAGGGCGGGGAAGGCAATGGCGAGTTCGCCGGGATCGAGGGCGGTTGATAGCGAGTGGCCTTCGGTGTAGCGAACGTGCTCGGATGTGTAGGTCTTGTAGACGAGCATCCCGCCGGGGCGCAGCGCACCGGGGAGCGCGGTGAATTGTTCGCGCAGCAGACACCAGAAGACGACGATCAGGTCGAAGTGCCGATCCTGGGCGGCCCAGACCAGGGTTTCGGCGGCGGTTTCACGGCGGATCGTCAGCGTCACGTCAGCGTTCGCCGCGCGCCTGGTGGCGATGGCGAGGCCCTCGTCGGAGACGTCGGAGAGAATGACGTTCCACCCGTGCCGGGCGAGCCAAAGAGCGTGGCGGCCGGCGCCGCCGGCAAGGTCGAGAGCACGGCCGGGAGTGAGAGACGCGCAAACTTCTACGAACAGGGGATCGGGTTCGGTGGACTGCGCTTCGCCCGCGAGAAACTTCGCGTTCCACCGATCGCGATCTGTGGTCATCATTCTGGTGTGACCTTATATGACGCCAGTGAGGTACTGACAGGCGTGCTGTGTCCTCCGTTATACTCGGGGGATGGCGGGGCAGAAAACCTTCTATCTGGAGACGTTCGGCTGCCAGATGAACGTGCATGACTCGGAGAAAGTGATCGGCACGC